>NZ_JBFNEH010000064.1:0-15475 GCF_040797425.1 Symbiobacterium sp.
GGCTGGCGAACCGCCATTTCCTCTTGGTACCCACACTTCTCAGTGTAGAGCCGCCAGATCTCACCGCATCTGCCTGGGGACAACCATGACGCCAATCATGAAAGGAAGTTGTGGAGAACGGGCCCTGTGCGCGGCGGATCGGCCGAATCATCCCCATCTTCCACACACAGGTTGTCCACGCGCGCAAGACGCTGGGGATTCCCATTCACAGATTATCCACGCGCGAGGAGGAGGTTATCCGCTGCGTGCCGTACCCTTCTCCCCAGAAAACGCCCTTACCTGAGGATAGCCGGACGGAGTTTTGTTGATAACTTCCACACACTCTGGTATGATGGAACTACAGCCCGTCCACTCTCGCACTCGCGGGAGTCGGCACAGGCTCACATCTTTTTATGCACAAGTTGTGGACAGCCCTGTGTATAACATGTTGACACTCCCACGGTCTGGCAGGCGATTTCACCGTGCCGAGGAGGCCATCGCATCATGAAGACTGAATTGTCAGAAGTATGGCAGCAGTGCCTTGATCTCCTGGAACGACAAACGTCCAAGACGGCCGTGGAGAACTGGCTGCGCAACACCCGCCCTGTGGCCGTGGTGGAGGACACGATCATCATCGGCGTACAGGGCGAGTTCGCCAAGGACCGCATGGAGTCACGGTACGGCGCCCTGCTTCGCCAGGCCCTCCGCGACCTCACCAAACGGAACATGCAGCTGAAATTCGTCGCCAACCCCAACGTGATCACAGATCCCGCCCCGGCCGGCGCCGGCTCGACCCTCTCCGAGCCTTCCGCAGGTTCGGCAGACGATCCCCTGGGCAGCAGCCCCGGCCGGCTCCTCGGCTACATCAACCCCAAGTACACCTTTGAAACCTTTGTCGTCGGCAACAGCAACCGCTTTGCCCACGCGGCGGCACTGGCTGTCGCCGAGGCGCCGGCGCGCACTTATAATCCCCTGTTTATCTACGGCGGTGTCGGTCTCGGCAAGACCCACCTGATGCACGCCATCGGCCACTATGTGCTCAAGCACAACCCGACCGCGCGCGTTGCCTACGTTTCTACCGAAACCTTTACGAATGAGTTCATCATGGCCATTCAAAAAGGATCGACCACGGCGTTTCAAAATCGCTATCGCAAAGCCGATGTGCTGCTGATTGACGACATTCAGTTCCTGGCCGGTAAAGAGGCGACGCAGGAGGAGTTCTATCACACCTTCAACGCCATCCGCGAGGCGAATAAGCAGATCGTCATCTCGTCCGACCGGCCGCCCAAGGAGATCCCCACCCTGGAGGACCGCCTCCGCTCCCGCTTCGAGTGGGGCCTGATCTGCGACATTCAGCCGCCTGACCTGGAGACCCGCACCGCCATCCTGCGCAAGAAGGCCCAGAACGAGGCACTGCACGTGCCGGACGAAGTCACGAATTACATCGCTACCAATATTGAAACCAACATCCGAGAGCTGGAGGGTGCCCTCACCCGCGTCGTGGCGTACGCCACCATGCTCAACAGCCCGCTCACGCTGGACCTTGCCATCCACGCCCTGAAGGACATCCTGCCGGCCCAGCGGCCCAAGCAGATCACCATCCAGACGATCAAGCAGGTGGTGGCGGAACACTATAACATCCGGATGCAGGACTTCGAGGTCCGCAACCGCTCCCGCAACGTGGCCTACCCGCGCCAGATTGCGATGTACCTCTCCCGAGAGCTCACCGACGCCTCGCTTCCCAAGATCGGCGAGGAGTTTGGCGGACGCGACCACACCACCGTCATCCACGCCTGCGAGAAAATTGCCCAGGACATCAAGAACGACCCGACCTTCGCGCACACCATCGAGCAACTCATCGCGCGCATCCGGGCCACCTGACGCGTTTTCCCCGGTCGACCAAGCAGTGTGGACAGGACGCGCGCCCTTACCCACAAGTTGTCGTAGCGCGCGATGGTTGTGACACTAGATATCCACGGGGTTTTCCACATATCCACAGGGCTTACAATGATCATTGCCCCAATGACATTGTTTCCAACGCGCGAGAAACGCGCCGTACGCTGCGGCGGCCGCCACAAAGAAGGAGGGCTTCGGAATGAAGATCCTGATCAGCCAGGAGGGCCTGAACACGGCGCTGACCACGGTAGCCAGAGCCGTCTCCACCAAGAACACCATTCCCGTCCTCTCCGGGATCTATCTCTCCGCCCGAGACGGCGAGCTGACCATCCGCGCCACTGACCTCGAACTGGCCATCGAGGCCTTCACCCCGTGCGAGGTAATCACAGAAGGCGAGATCGTCCTTCCCGCCCGCTACTTCGCCGACCTCATCCGCCGCATTCCTTATGGAAACATCGAACTCTCCGTCGACTACCAGAACTACGTCGCCACCCTCCGTTGGGGCCGTTCACAGTATGTGATCCACGGCTTCTCGGCCGACCAGTTCCCGAGCATTCCAGACGTGGAAGGCGCATCGGCCTTCACCGTCAGCCAAAATCTACTGCGCGACCTCCTCCGACAGACCACCTTCGCTGCCGGCCACGACGAATCCAAACCGTGGCTCACCGGCGTTCTCTTCAAGCTGCGCGATAACACCCTCACCGGCACCGCTACCGACGGCATCCGCATCGCCCATGCCGAGACGACGGCCGACAACGCCGGCGGGCACAGTTTCTCCGTGATTATCCCCAGCCGCTCACTGAACGAACTCACCCGCCTGCTCACCGGCGACGATGAAGCCCAGGTGAACATCGCCGTCACGGCCAACCAGGTCTTCTTTGACCTGGGCAAGGTGCGTGTGATCTCGCGCCTCCTGGAAGGCCAGTACCCCGACGTGATGCGCCTCGTCCCGCAGGTCTACCCCACCCAAGTTACCCTGCCCCGGGCCGATTTCATGGAGGCCCTGGAGCGCGCCACGCTCATCACGAAGGATGGGGCCGTCAAAATCGGCATCCAGCCCGACAAGGTCACCATCACCGCCAACACGCCGGAAGTCGGCCAGGTTTACGAGGAACTCTCCGTGGAGAGCATGACCGGAGATCCGCTTGACATCGGCTTCAACGCCCGCTTCCTCCTGGAGTTTCTCAAGGTCCTCGAGGAGAGCGAATTCCGCTTCCAGTGCTCCGGCAGCCGCAACCCAGCGCGGCTCCAGCCGGCAGGCAGCAACCAGTTCCTCTACGTGGTCCTGCCGCTCATCACACTCTAGGAACGGCCATGGAAGAACAGATTATCACCATCCACACCGAGTACATCACGCTTGACGCCTTTCTCAAGTGGGCGGGCGTCGCCGAGACCGGCGGCCACGCCAAGCAGATCATCGCCACGGGCGCCGTCTCCGTGAACGGCGAGCCCGAGCAGCGCCGCGGGCGGAAACTCCGCCCCGGCGACCGCGTCAGCCTCCCCGGGGCCGGTACCTGGGTCATCCGCCGCGAGGGGGAATAGGATTGTACCTCGCCTCGCTCCAACTGGACGCGTTCCGCAACTACAATTCCCTCTCCGTCCAGTTCTCGCCCGGCCTCAACGTCCTGTACGGCGACAACGCGCAGGGCAAGACCAACCTCCTGGAGGCCATCCACTTTCTGGCGACGGGTCGGAGCCACCGCACCTCCCGCGACCAGGACCTGATCATGGAGGGCCGCCCCGCCCTGCGCGCCCGGGCCGAGGTTGTCCGCAAGACCGGTTCCATCGAGGTGGAGCTGAATTACGGCCTCGAGACCCGCAAGCAGCTCAAGATCAACGGTGTGCCCGAGCGCAAGATCGCCCGCCTGGTGGGCAGCCTCGCAGTCGTCTTCTTCTCGCCCGATGACCTTCAGCTGCTCAAGGGCCCCCCTTCCGGCCGCCGGCGCTTCCTCGACCTCGAACTCTCGCAGATCTCGCAGAACTACCTGCACCACCTCATGACCTACAACCGCCTGGTCAACCAGCGCAACACGCTGCTCAAGCAGCCCACGGTCGACGCGCACCTGCTCGCGGTTTACGACGATCAGCTGGTCGAGACCGCGGCGCAGCTCATCGTCCGGCGCGCGGAGGCCGTCCGCCGCCTCTCCCCGCTCGCGGCCCATTTCCACGCATTGCTCTCCGACGGCCGTGAGGACCTGCGCCTGGCCTACCAGAGCCAGGGGGTGGACGAGGAAGGCCAGGCCGACCTCGACTCAGTCGCGGCACGCCTGCGCAGGGCCCTGGCCAGCCTGCAGGGCGAGGAGCGGCGCCGGCAGGTCACCCTGGTGGGCCCCCACCGGGACGACATTGCGATCTGGGTGGCCGGGCGGGACGCGCGCCTCTACGCCTCTCAGGGGCAGCAGCGCACCGCGGTACTTGCCCTCAAACTGGCCGAACTCCAGTTCATGACCGAGGAGATCGGCGAGGCGCCCGTGCTTCTGCTGGACGACGTGGCCTCGGAACTCGACCCGAACCGGCGGAACTACCTCCTGGCTGCGGTGCAGGAAGGGGTTCAGAGCTTTATTACCTGCACAGACCTCGAAGACCTCATGGCACGGCAGTGGCCTGCCGGGCACCGCCTCTTCCGGGTGCAGAGCGGCACCGTCAACCTTGACGAGAGGGGGCTCCCCTGATGTACCTCCACGTGGGCGCAGACATGGTCGTCAATCTGCGGCAGGTAATCGCCATCCTCGACCTGCGCAGCGCCGCCTCGGCACCCGCCACGGCAGCGCTCATCCAGCGGCTCCAGCGGGAGGGGCGGACCTGCGACATCGCCGGCGGCGAGGCCAAGAGCCTCGTGCTCACCGATTCTGGCGCCATCCTCTCCCCCATCTCGGCCACCACGCTCAAGCGGCGCTCTGCCAGCAGCCTTGAGGCCTGTCGCTTGTGATGACTCTTACGTTGTGTTAGCATTGATCTGATATTGAAACCGTTACCTAAATGAGGGAGGAACCTCCGTGGCTGACGAAAGGAACGACACCCAGCTCCAGGCGCATCACCTGAACACCCACGGTTCCGAGCAGTACACCGGGGAGCAGATTCAGGTGCTTGAAGGCCTTGAGGCCGTGCGCCGCAGGCCGGGGATGTACATCGGCGGCACTTCGCAGCGCGGTCTCCACCACCTCATCTGGGAGATCATCGACAACGCGGTCGATGAGCGGCTGGCTGGCTACTGCGACACCATCGTCGTCACGCTGCACGCTGATGGTTCCTGTTCGGTAGAGGACAACGGCCGCGGCATCCCGGTTGAGATCCACCCGAAGACCGGCAAGTCTACCGTGGAAACGGTGTTCACCATCCTGCACGCCGGCGGCAAGTTCGGCGGCGGGGCATACAAGGTCTCCGGCGGCCTGCACGGCGTGGGCGCCTCGGTTGTCAACGCGCTTTCCCGCAAGCTCTACGTGCGGGTGCAGCACGACGGAGGCATCTATGAAGTGGAGTTCGTCGACGGCGGGAAGACGAGCTATCCCCTCCGCCGAATCGGCGACACCAAGGGTCACGGGACGTACGTGCGCTTCTGGCCGGATCCGCTGATCTTCGAGACCGTCGAGTTCGACCCGGAGGCGGTGCTGGCGCGCCTCCGGGACACGGCGTTCCTCAACCAGGGACTCTACATCCGCTACCTCAACGAGAACACGCGCGAGGAGTACCGGTTCCAGTACAACGACGGCCTCCAGACCTTCGTGCAGTACCTGAACCGTTCCCGCGAGCCCCTGCACAACAAGCCGATCTACATCTACCGGGCCACCGACACCCAGGAGATGGAACTGGCCATTCAGTACACCGACGCGTACAGCGAGACCATCCTCAGCTACGCCAACAACATACGCACCGTCGAGGGCGGCACGCATGAGACGGGCCTGAAGACCGCTCTCACGCGCGTCATCAACAACTATGCCCGCAAGTACAAGCTGCTGAAGGACAACGAGGATAACCTCGCCGGGGAGGACATCCGGGAGGGCATCACCGCCATCCTCTCGGTGAAGATGCAGGACCCGCAGTTCGAGGGGCAGACCAAGACCAAGCTGGGCTCCTCCGAGATGGAGAACTTCGTGGCTGCCGCGGTGACCGAGGGGCTCTCCGAGTTCCTCGAGGAGAACCCCACCACCGCCCGGCGCATCGTGGAGAAAGCCGTCAGCGCCTCCCGGGCGCGGGAGGCGGCCCGCAAGGCCCGCGAGCTCGTCCGCCGCAAGAACGCCCTCGAGGTCACGTCGCTGCCCGGGAAGCTCACCGACTGCACGTCCCGCGACCCCTCCGAATCGGAGCTCTTCCTGGTGGAGGGCGACTCGGCCGGCGGCTCGGCCAAGATGGGGCGCGACCGCCGCATCCAGGCGGTGCTTCCCCTGCGCGGCAAGATCCTCAACGTGGAGAAAGCCCGGCTCGACAAGATTCTGGCCAACGAGGAGATCCGCACCCTCATCACCGCGGTGGGCGCCGGCATCGGCGACGACTTTGACATCACCAAGTGCCGCTACCACAAGGTGATCATCATGACCGATGCCGACGTGGACGGAAGCCACATCCGCACGCTCCTGCTCACCTTCTTCTACCGCTTCATGCGGCCGCTCATCGAGGCCGGTTACCTTTACATCGCCCGCCCGCCCCTCTACCTGATCAAGAAGGGCAAGCAGTCCTACTACGCCTACTCCGAGGAGGAGAAGGATCAGATCATCGCCCGCATCGGCGGGGTAACCGACAAGCCGCAACGCTACAAGGGCCTCGGCGAGATGAACCCGGAGCAGCTCTGGGAGACCACCATGGATCCCTCCAAGCGGACCCTCTACCGGGTTTCCATGGAGGATGCGGCCGAAGCCAATACGGTGTTCGAAACCCTGATGGGCGAGAAGGTCGAGCCCCGCCGGGAGTTCATCCAGCGGAACGCCCACCTGGTGCAGAACCTGGATACCATCGGCTAGCGCTGGCCGGACTCCCAGGTTAGGAGGAAAAGCTTGTGGCCGGAGACTTCGCACAACGGATCCTGACGAAAGAGATCAAGCACGAAATGGAGACGTCGTACCTGACGTACTCCATGTCGGTCATCGTCGGCCGGGCGCTCCCCGACGTGCGCGACGGGCTGAAGCCGGTGCAGCGCCGCATCCTCTACGCCATGTACGAGAGCGGCAACACGGCGGACAAGCCCTACCGGAAGTCGGCCAAGACCGTCGGCGACGTGCTCGGTAAGTACCATCCCCACGGCGACTCGGCCGTCTACGACACGATGGTGCGCCTGGCGCAGGACTTCGTGCTGCGCTATCCGCTCATCGACGGCCAGGGCAACTACGGCTCCATCGACGGAGACCCCCCTGCCGCAATGCGGTACACAGAGGCCCGCCTGTCCCGGCTGGCCCACGAGATGCTGGCCGACATTGAGAAGGACACGGTGGACTTCGAGGACAACTTCGACAACAGCGAGAAGGAGCCCACCGTGCTCCCCTCGCGCTTCCCCAACCTGCTCGTCAACGGCTCTACCGGTATTGCGGTGGGCATGGCCACCAACATCCCGCCCCACAACCTGGGCGAGGTGATCGACGGCCTCTGCCTGCTGATCGACAAGCCTGACGTCAGCATCGACGAGCTGAACACCGTCATCAAAGGGCCGGACTTCCCCACGGGCGGCCTGATCCTGGGGCGCGAAGGGATCCGCAAGGCCTACCAGACGGGCAAGGGCACCATCACCATGCGGGCCAAGACCCAGATCGAGACGCTCAACAACGGCAAGAACCGCATCGTGGTGACGGAACTGCCCTATGGCGTGAACAAGGCCCGGCTGATCGAGCGCATCGCCGAGCTGCACCGGGACAAGAAGGTCGACGGCATCACCGACCTCCGGGACGAGTCGGACCGCACGGGCCTGCGCATCTCCATCGAGCTTCGCCGGGATGCCAACCCGCAGGTGGTGCTGAACCAGCTGCTCAAGTACACCACCCTGCAGCAGACCTACGGCATCAACATGCTGGCCCTGGTGGAGAACCGGCCGCGCCTTCTCAACCTCAAGCAGATGCTGCACTACTACCTGCAGCACCAGCTGGACGTAATCGTTCGCCGGACGAAGTTCGACCTGGAGAAGGCGCTGGCCCGGGCCCACATCATCGAAGGCCTCCTCAAGGCCCTGGACATCATCGACGAGGTCATCAACACCATCCGGTCTTCGCCCACCACCGACGAGGCCCGGAACCGCCTCATGCAGAACTTCGGCTTCACGGAGGTCCAGGCGCAGCACATCCTCGACATGCAGCTGCGCCGGCTGACGGCCCTGGAGCGGGAGAAGCTGCAGGAGGAGTACGACGAGCTGCAGGACCGCATCTCCTACTACCGGGCGGTGCTGGAGTCGCAGAAGATGCAGTACGACATCATCAAGCAAGAGCTTGGTGAGATCAAGAAGAAGTACGCCGACCCGCGCCGTACGCGCATCACGGCCGACGCCCAGGACATCGACATCGAAGACCTGATCGCCGAGGAAGACGTGGTGATCACGCTCTCCCACTCCGGCTACATCAAGCGGGTGCCGCTTTCCACCTACCGGTCGCAGCGCCGCGGCGGCCGGGGCGTACAGGGCGCCGGCACCAAGGAAGAGGACTTCATCGAGCACCTCTTCATCACGACCACGCACCACTACATGATGTTCTTCACCGACCGGGGGCGTGTCTTCCGCATCAAGTGCCACGAGATTCCCGAGGCCTCGCGCCAGGCCCGCGGTACCGCCATTGTCAACCTGCTGCCGCTGGACGGCGGCGAGAAGGTGAACACGGTCATCCCGGTCCGGGAGACCGAGGGCGAGGGCACCTACATCTTCTTTGCCACGCGGAGCGGGTACGTGAAGAAGACCGCGCTTTCCGAGTACGCCAACGTCCGCTCGAGCGGCATCATCGCCATCCGCCTCGAGGAGGGCGACGCCCTGGTGGGCGCCCGCCTCACGCGGGGCAACGAGGAGATCATCCTGGTCTCCAGCGCCGGCAACGCCCTGCGCTTCCATGAGGACGACGTGCGCCCGATGGGCCGTGACGCCCGCGGCGTGAAGGGAATGGACCTCGGCGAGGGCGACTACGTGGTGGGCATGGATACCGCCCAGCCCAACGCCGACCTGCTGGTGGTCACCGAAACCGGCATCGGCAAGCGGACGCCGCTCAGCGAGTACCCCACCTACCGGCGCGGTGCCAAGGGCGTGATTACCCTCAAGATGGTGGAGGAGCGTCACGGCCGCCTGGTGGCCATCAAGGTGGTCACGGAGGGCAACGATGTGATCATCGTCTCCGAGCAGGGTGTGCTCATCCGCATCCCCGTCCAGGAGATCCGGCAGAGCGGCCGGGCCACCCAGGGCGTGCAGTTGATGAACCTCGACGCCCAGGACCGGGTGTCGGCGGTTGCCCAGGTGGTCACCCGGGAGGACGAAGAGGACTGACCAGACTTTCCCCCGCCCCGATCAGGGGTGGGGGTTTTCCTTCCGAAGTAGGATTTTCACCAAAATGCTTGCCACTTGTGAAAACAGGTGCTATACTCCACCGTAACATCACACACAGCGCCCGATGACGGGGGAATAAAGTCCGCCATCCGGTCTGCAGAGAGCCGGCGGCTGGTGCAAGCCGGCGACCGCGGGGACCCTTCCGCCCCCCGAGGGTCCGGGGATGACCCGGTCGGGTTCGGCCCGTTAGCGCCGAGGAGAGTGGGCGGCCGGCAGCGCCGGCGCCAATGTCCGGGTGGCACCGCGGGAGCACACTCCCGTCCCTGACTGCAGCAGGGACGGGAGCGTCGTTTTTCCGGTGCACCGGCGTGGCGGAGGCGGCCGGCTTCCAAGCAGGGTGGCACCGCGGGGCATGGCCCCGTCCCTGACAGTCCCGAAGCCGCGCGCGGGCGGAGGAGGCTGTCGGGGACGGGGCCTTTCGCTTTGCGGGCGCACCGCCCAAACACGCCGAGGGGGAGGAGCAACGGTCCATGCTGAGAGAGAAGTCACTGCTCATGATTCCGGGGCCGACACCGATTCCGCCCCAGGTGGCGGCGGCGATGACCCGGCCGATGATCAACCACCGGGGGGAGGAGTTCAGCGCCCTCTTCGCCGAGGTTTCGGCGGGGCTGCAGCAGGTCTTCCGCACCGAACAGCCCGTCTACATCTTCCCCGCCGCCGGCTCCGGCGGGTGGGAGGCGGCGCTGGTCAACACGCTGAACCCCGGCGACACGGTGCTCAGCGTGTCGGTGGGCGATTTCGGCGAGCGCTGGTACAGGGCGGCCACCAAGCTCGGCCTCACCGTCGAGCGGCTCCGCTTCGAGCCCGGTGAGGCCGCCGACCCCGCCCGCATCGCGGAGCGCCTGGCCGAGGACCGGCAGAAGCAGATCCAGGCGGTGCTGGTGCAGCACAATGAGACCTCCACCGGCGTCACCAACGACGTGCGGTCCATCGCCCGGGTCGTGCGGGAGCACGGCGCCCTCATCATGGTGGACTCGGTCTCGGGCCTCGGGGCCCTGCCGCTGGAGATGGACGCGTGGGGCCTGGACGTGGTGCTCACGGGCGCCCAGAAGGCCTTGATGTGCCCGCCGGGCCTCTCCCTGATCGCCTTCTCCGAGCGGGCCCGGGCGGCCAGCGAGCGCAGCCGCATGCCTCGGTTCTACTGGGACCTGGAGGCCGTGCACAAGAGCTACCTGAAGCGGCAGACGCCGTACACCCCTGCCATCTCGCTCTACTACGCCCTGCAGGCGTCGCTCCGCCTGATCCAGGCCGAGACGCTGGAGGGGGTGTGGGCCCGCCACCGGCTGATGGGCGCCATGTGCCGCGCGGGCGTGAAGGCGATGGGCCTTACCCTGCTCGCCCAGGACGAGGCCACGGCGTCCGACACCTGCACGGCGGTGGTCTCCCCGGTCGACCCCAAAGCAGTGCGCAAGGTGGCCCGGGAGCGGCTGGGCGTGCAGTTGGCCGGCGGGCAGGCGGACCTGGCCGACAAGATCTTCCGCATCGGCCACATGGGCTACACGGTCCCCGGCGACGTGTTGCAGGCCCTGGCGGCCACCGAGATGGCGCTCGCCCTATGCGGGTACCCGGTCGAGATCGGCCGGGCGGTGGCGGCCGCCCAGGAGGTCTGGATGAGGGATCTGCATGGATGAACGGTACCGGCGAGCCCTGGAGGCGGCGGTGGCCCCGTCGCGTCACGGCTGGTGGGGGCGGCGCTGGTGCAGCTGGCCCTGGAAGCCTTCTGCAAGCTCCACCGATACCACGGCGCGAAGGCCAAGCGCCTGCACGCCTACGTAGCCGAGCGCGACCCCGCCCTGGGCGCGTTGGTCCGGGACTACTATGCCGGGGGCATGCATCCAGGGCAGGCGCAGGCGATCGTCGACCACGTGCTGGCCCCCGTGGGCGGGCGCCTGGTCGAGTGGGAGAGCGAGAAAGTTCCCTACCCTGACGAAGGAGGCGATACCCGATGAAGATCTTGGTGACGGAAGCAATTTCGGAAACGGGCATCAGCCTCCTGCAGGCTGAGCACGAGGTGGATGTGCGCAAGGTTACCCCGGAGGAACTCCTGGAGATCATTCCGGAGTACGACGCGCTCATCACCCGGTCCGAGACCAAGGTAACTGCCGAGGTGCTCGCCCGGGGCGCCCGGCTGAAGGTGGTGGGGAGGGCCGGCGTCGGCGTCGACAACGTGGACGTGGCGGCCGCCACCGAGCGGGGCGTGCTGGTGGTGAACGTCCCCGGCGCCAACACCTACTCCACGGCCGAGCACGCTTTCGGGCTGCTCATCGCCGTGGCCCGCCACATCCCGCAGGCGCACCAGGCGCTGGCCCGGGAGGGCCGCTGGGACCGCAAGACGTTCGTGGGAACCGAACTGCACGGCAAGACGCTGGGCATTATCGGCCTGGGGCGCATTGGCTCCGAGGTGGCCGTGCGGGCCAGGGCCTTCGGCATGAAGGTGCTCGCCTACGATCCCTACGTTGCGCCCAGCCGGGCGGAGCACCTGGGTGTCACGCTCGTGGAGAGCATCCGTGAGCTCCTGCCCCAGGTCGACTTCCTCACCATCCACGCCGCCAAGACGTCCGAGACGGCCCGGCTCATCGGGGCAGAGGAGCTGGCCCTGATGAAGCCGACCGCCCGCATCGTCAACTGCGCCCGCGGCGGTATGGTGGACGAGGAGGCGCTCTACGAGGCCCTGAAAGAGGGCCGGCTGGCCGGCGCTGCACTGGACGTCTTCGCCACCGAGCCCTGCACCGCAAGCCCCCTCTTCACGCTGCCCAACGTGGTGGTCACGCCGCACCTCGCCGCCTCCACCCAGGAGGCGCAGGACGCCAACGGCCGCTACATCGCCCAGTACGTGCTGCGGGCCCTGCGGGGCGAACTGGTGCCCGAGGCGGTGAACCTGCCCCAGGTGCCCCGCGACGGCGCCCGGGTGGTCACCGAGCACCTGCCGCTGGCCGAGACGCTGGGCTCCTTCCTCGCCCAGGCGTTCCCCGGTCAGGTCGACGCTATCACTGTCACCTACAGCGGCGAGCTGGCCAAACACCCGACCGCCCTGCTGACCAACACGGCCCTGAAGGGCTTCCTGGCCACGCAGCTGGGCGACCACGTGAACTACATCAACGCGGCGGCCCTCGCCCGCCGGCGGGGGATTGCGGTGCGGGAGTCGAAGTCGCTCGCCCACGCCCCGCTGGGCGAGAACGGGAACGGGGAGCGGCTGGCGGCGGCGACCGGCGCCCTTTCCCCCGAAGCGAGCCTCATCACTGTGCGCTCCGAGGGGCCGCAGGGGGCGCATCACGTCACCGGCATGCTGCGTCGGGACGGCGGCATGCGGTTCGTCGCCGTGGACGGCCTGCCCATCGACATGGCCCCCACCCGCCACATGCTCGTCAGCCAGCATCGCGACCAGCCGGGCATGGTGGGCCGCTTCGGCATGGCCCTGGCAGCCCGGGACATCAACATCGCCGGGCTCCACCTGGGGCGGCACCGGCCCAGGGGCGAGGCCCTGATGTTGCTGCAGATCGACGAGCCGGCCCCGCCGGACCTGGTGGCCGAGCTGCGGGAGGCCATGGCGGTGAAAACCGTCCACGCCGTCACGCTGCCCATTGCCGGCCCGGCCTGAGCGGTTGCAGGCAGGTTTTCCCGCACGGGGTGCCGAACCCTCACCCCTGGCCTTTCGGCTGCTGGATGCCGCTTCCGGTCGCGGGAGAGGCTAGGCAGAGACGAAGGAAGGGAGACGTCTTCCGTGCGCACTGTAGACATCCAGCCCGATCGCGTTCGGCTCATCGACCAGCGGCGGCTGCCGGGGGAGCTGGTGATCCTGGACTGCACGGACTACCACCAGGTGGGCGAGGCGATCCGCACCCTGGCGGTGCGGGGGGCGCCGGCCATTGGCGTTGCGGCCGCCGGCGGCCTGGCGCTGGCGGCGGCTGCGCTCCGGGACAGCCCGCCGGACGCCTTCTGGGCGGGCCTGGAGGCGGCGGCCGCCGAACTGCGGGCCACCCGGCCCACCGCGGTGAACCTCTTCTGGGCCATCGAGAAGGTGATGGACTTCGCCAGAGGGCAGAAGGGGGAGCCGCCCGCGGCGGTGGCGGCGGCGCTCCACCGCTTCGCCGTCGAAATGGCCGAGGAGGACGTGGCGGTAAACCGCCGCATGGCCGAGCACGGCGCTGCCCTGGTGCCGGAGCGGGCCGGAATCCTCACGCACTGCAACACGGGCGCACTGGCCACGGTGGACTGGGGCACGGCCCTCGGTGTCATCCGGCTCGCCCACGAACAGGGCAAGCAGGTGCACGTCTACGTGGACGAGACCCGCCCGGTGCTGCAGGGCGCCCGTCTCACCGCATGGGAGTGCCTCCAGTACGGCATTCCCGCCACGCTCATCACCGATAACATGGCCGCGCACATGATGCGCCTGGGCAAGATCCAGCTGGTCTTCGTGGGCGCTGACCGCATCGCCGCCAACGGTGACACGGCCAACAAGATCGGCACCTACGGGGTCGCGGTGCTGGCCCGGGAGCACGGCATCCCCTTCTACGTGGTGGCTCCCACCAGCACGGTGGACCTGAGGATTCGCTCCGGCGACGAGATCGAAATTGAGGAGCGGGCGCACGAAGAGGTAACCCACATCGGCGGCGTGCGCATCGCCCCGGAGGGCATTGCGGTGGCCAACCCCGCGTTTGACGTCACCCCGGCGCGGTACATCACCGGCATCGTCACCGAGCGCGGCATCGCCTACCCACCCTACACCGTCAGCCTCCGCCGACTCATGCAAGGAGGGTAACTCACCCATGTTGGACCTCAAGTTCGTTCGCACCAATCCCGACGTGGTTCGTCAAGCGCTGATCAACAAGGGTGTTTCCGTTGACCTCGACCGCATCCTGGAGCTGGACGTGGAGCGGCGCCGCATCCTCACCGAGGTCGAGCAGCTGAAAGCCCGCCGCAATCAGGTCTCGAAGGAGGTCGGCATCCTCAAGCGGCAGGGGCAGGACACCAGCCAGATCGTCGCCGAGATGGGCGTGATCGGCGACCGCATCAAGGAGCTGGACGACCGGGAGCGGCAGGTTGAGGCCGAGCTTCAGGAGCTGATGCTGCAGCTGCCCAACATCCCCGCGCCAGACGTGCCCGTGGGCCCGGACGAGAGCGGGAACGTGGAGGTGAAGCGCTGGGGCGAGCCGCGCCAGTTCACCTTCCCGGTGAAGCCCCACTGGGAGCTTGGCGTCGCCATGGACGGCCTCGACTTCGAGCGGGCCGCGAAGGTGACGGGCAGCCGCTTCACCTTCATCAAGGGCGGCCTCGCCAAGCTCAACCGGGCCCTGATCACCTTCTTCCTGGACCACCACCTCGAGCGGGGTTACCGCGAGGTGCTCCCGCCCGTAATCATCAACACCGCGTCCTACTACGGCAGCGGCCAGTTCCCCAAGTTCAAGGAAGACGTGTTCAGCCTGGCCGGCACCGACTACCACCTCGCCTCCACCGCCGAGGTGCCGCTGGTCAACATGCACCGGGACGAGATCCTCGACGAGTCGGTGCTGCCGCTCAAGTACGCGGGCTACAGTGGCTGCTTCCGCAGCGAGGCCGGCGCCGCCGGACGCGACACCCGCGGCCTCATCCGCCAGCACTACTTCGAGAAGGTGGAGATGGTCCAGTTCGTCAAGCCTGACCAGAGCGAGCAGGCCCTGATGGAGATCACCGAGAGCGCCGAGGCGATTCTCGAGAAGCTGAACCTGCCCTACCGGCGCATGCTGATGTGCACCGGCGACATGGGCTTCGGCCAGTACAAGAAGTTCGACATTGAGGTCTGGATGCCCAGCTACGGCCGGTACGTGGAGATCTCCTCCTGCTCGAACATGAGCGACTTCCAGGCCCGGCGAGCCAACATCCGTTACCGGCCCGCCGGCGGCGGTAAGCCCGAGTACGTGCACACGCTGAACGGCTCGGGCCTGGCCGTGGGCCGCACGCTGGCCGCCGTGATGGAGAACTACCAGAATGAAGACGGCTCCATCACGGTGCCCGAGGTCCTGCGGCCGTATGTGGGCACCGACCGCATCACGGGCTGACGAGAGACCGGCCCCGCGGCCCATCGCCGCCGGGGCCCTGACCGCGGGGAGGGGAGGCTAGCCGGGG
>NZ_JBFNEH010000065.1:0-15305 GCF_040797425.1 Symbiobacterium sp.
CCCTTCAGGTTGGTGGCGACCACCCGGTCCCAGTCCTGCTCCTCCACCTCCAGGGCCGGTTTGCGGATGTTAATGCCGGCGTTGTTCACCAGGATGTCGACTTTGCCGAACTCGGCGATGGCCGCCTCCACCGCGGCCGTCACCTGTTCCTGGCTCGTGACGTCTGCCGTCACCGCCATCGCCCGGCGGCCCTTGGCACGAATCTCCTCGGCCGCAGCCTCCACCTCGGCCCCGGTCCGGGCCAGGCAAATCACGTCTGCCCCGGCGTCGGCCAGGCCAAGGGCCAGGACCCGCCCGATCCCCCGCCCGGCGCCGGTGACCAGGGCGACGCGGCCTTCCAACGAAAACATCTGCACGGCATGCTCCGTCCTTTCGTGATTTGCATGTTTTTGTTTCTTTCGTCAGTGTCCCGGGGCTTCCCCTGCCCAGGGGAAGATTCCTTGCTGGCCGTGGGCGGGCCCCTGCCTGGCGCCTATCGCTCCGTTGGCTGGAACATCTCCACCGGCCGTACCGTCATTTCTCCATGCGGGTCTCGCTACGGTCGATTGCACCTGGCGGGTCTCGCTACGGTCGATTGCACCTGGGGCTGTGAAGGCCCCGCTTCAACCCTGTCTCCGCCGCCGATTGCTCCGGACCCCATTGACCGCCCGCTCGGCGAAGAGGTTGCCGCTAATGCCTCAGGAACTCCGCTCTGTTGGACGCCGCATCGTGGTAGTCGGCGCGTCCGGTTCCGGCAAGACCACCCTGGCCCGCCGGCTGGCCGAGCGCCTGGGCTGCCCCCACGTCGAGGTCGACGCGCTGCACTGGGGTCCGAACTGGACGCCCATCCCCCTGGACGAGTTTCGCTCCCGGGTGGATCAGGCCACCGCTGGCGATCGCTGGACCTGCGACGGCAACTACAGCAAGGTGCGGGACCTCACCTGGGGCCGGGCAGACACCCTGGTCTGGCTGGACTATCGGCTGCCTCTGGTCCTGTGGCGACTCCTGCGCCGCACCCTTCGGCGGATCGCACGGAGGGAGGCACTCTGGAACGGGAATCGTGAGTCTTTCCGGACCCAGTTCCTCAGCCGGCACTCGCTCTTCCTCTGGGCCCTGCAGTCCCACGGCCGCCACCGGCGGGAGTACCCTCGGGTGTTGCAGCGCCCGGAGTATGCCCATCTCACCGTCATTCGCCTGCGCTCTCCCCGGGAGGCGGAGGCGTGACTGAGCTCGCTCGGTTCCTGCACGGAGTAGTTGCGGGCGCTCACGACCGTGAGCGCCCGTTAGCTTTCTTCCTGGCACCCAACCGTGCGCCCCGCCCTCGTTCCGCTCTGCGTTACTTTCCCGTTCGCCAGGCCCTCCGCGCTGCTGTGCGTTGCCTCCTCCTGCGCTACGGATGAACCGTTGACCACGCAACTGTCAAGTCCATGGTCCATCGCCACCGCGCCCCGCACCCCCACTCGTCGGGGCGCGTACGTTCTGTTCGCAGTTACTGTTGATGGCCCCGGCCATCTCGGCGACGCCGATCGCGTGGCCGTTGAGGCCGCGGGCGGCCGCCCGGTCCCCGGGTCACCGTCAACACTGACCACGAACAGAGCATAGGGCAGCGGAGCTCCTCGTCCCCCCTGGCCTTCACCCCCGCGCCTAAACGTTTGCGTCCAAACCGTTGACAGTGCGACTGCCCAGGTCCGTTGCCACGCCCATCGCCAGCATTCTTATCTATGGTGACGGCGACCTTCGCGATGGCGCGTTGGCGTTCACTGTTGACCGCCTCGGTAAGTGCCGCAGCGCCTTGCGCCCCTCACCCGCTGCGGAGCATCGCGGGCTGCCAACTGCGCCTGGCCGCCGTCAACAATTGCCAAGAACAGCGCATAAGGCGGCGGAGTACCATCCCCGCCGCCGGTTCCCTACCTGAAGTTTGTAGTCGAACCATGGGTGTCGCGATAGTTGAGCCCCACGGCGCCCCCGCTCGCCCGCATCCTCCGTCGCGTGCCGCGGGGGGCTTCGGCCTTCGCCAACCGCCCCCAGCCGCCGTCAACGAACTCACCCCGCCACCACCGGCGATCCCCAGGCGGCGAAATCCGCCCGGTGGCTCAGGAGCAGCACCTGCCGCTCCTCGGCGAGGCGGCTCAGCGCCGCCCGGATGTACGTCAGCCGCTCCTCGTCGCAGTTCAGGAACGGGTCGTCGAAGACGAACGGCAACCGGACTTCCTCGGCGATCAGGTCGCCGATGGCCAGCCGGAGGGCGAGGTAGAGCTGGTCCTGGGCGCCCTTGCTCAGCTGGGCCGGCGAGAGCACCGTCCCATCGGGCTCCACCACGCTGACGGCGAACTGGTCGCTCAGCCGCACCCGGCGCCCGGTGCGCCCGGTGAGGCCCGCCCAGTACTCGGTCGCGGCCGCCTCCAGCCGCTCCCGGTAGGTCGCCCGGTAGACCCGCACGGCCTCGCGCAGTTCCTGGTAGGCGATGCCCAGCGCCCGGATCTCCCGCACCAGCGCCTGCTCCCTCTGCCGCAGCTCCGCCAGCCGCATCTCTGCCTCGGCCACGTTGATGGTGTCCCGGCCCAGGTCCTGGAGCTGGTCCCGCAACGTGCGGCGCTCCTCCTCCAGCTGCTGCAACCTGGCCTGCAAGCCTCGCTGCTCCTCCCGCAGGGCCTCAATGCGGCTCTGCACCCGCAACGGATCGTCCGCCTCGTCCACCGGGGGCAGCCCGGGGTGCGCGCGCACCAGCGCCTCGAGGCTGTCGGTGGCACGCCCCCACTCCAGCTGTGCGGCGGTCAGCCGGGCATCCAGCTCCTCCAGCGTGGCCACGCCGGAGGCGGTGAGGATGCCGCTCAGCTCCTTCCCCAGTTCCTGCGCCTGCCGCCGCGCCTGCTCCCGAGCCCGCCAGCGCTCGAGCGCTGCCCGGACGTCGCCGTTCGCTGCACCCAGGGCCGGCGCCAGTTCGCTCCGCAGGGCGTCTGCCTGCCGGGCCGTCTCGGAATGGCGCTCGGCGACCTGGCGCTCCTGCTCCTGCAGGGTCTTGGCCTTCGCCCGCTCCTGGTCGGCCTGCTCCTTCAGCTTCGCCGCTGCGCTGACGCGAGCCTCGAGCTCATCCGGGTCGGACTGCTCGCTGAAGGGCGCCACCCGCTGACGCAGCGCCTCGACCTCCTCCCGGAGCCGTTCGATGTGCGTGCGCCCGTCCGCCTCCGGTTCCGTGAGGCGCCGGCGCTCCGTCTGGACTTCGGCCAGGCGCCGGTCGGCGGCCGTCCACTCGCCGGCGGCGGCGGTCACCTGCGCCCACCAGGATGGCGTTGCGGCCCGGAGCCACCGGACGAGGTCTCCGAGCGTACGAGCGCCAGCCCCCGCCAGGTCCCCAGCGGGCTCCATCCCGGGCGCCATCACGGGCGCCATCCCGGCCGCCGCGGCCAGCTGCGCCAGCCGCGCCAGCTCGGCCCAGCGGCCGGAGAGATCGGAAAGGGACAGGGCCGGGACGCCATGCTGCGCCTGGGTCGGCACGCCATGCCCCGTCTCGGCAGGGACGGCATTCTCCGTCTGGGTCGGCACTCCACGACCCGCCTGGGTCGGCACGCCAAACCCCGCCTCGAGCGCGAGGCCCCACTCCGCCCGGCAGAGCTCGGCCAGGTCTTCCTGGTCCCGCTGCAGGTCACGCTGCAGGGTCTCCCACTCTGCCAGCGCGGCGGCGGGGTCGGCGAACTGCGCCGTGAAGGGCCGGAGCTGCGCCTCCAGCGCCTCCAGCTCCCGCTGGGCCTGCTCGTAGGCGGCCCGCAGTTCCGCCGCCTGAGTGGAGCCCGTGAGAGAACGCCGTTCCTCCTCCAGGGCCTCCGAACGCCGGCGCCACTCCTCCCACTGCTGGGCCAGGAGATTGAGCCGCAGCGGGGGTTCCGCCGCCAGCGGCCCGAGGTCCAGCGCCCCGATCCGGGCGGAGAGTTCCCGCACCTGCTGTTCGAGCGTCCGGACCCGCCGGGCCGCCTCGCCGCCCGCCAGCCGGCCGCCCAGGATCCACCCGACCAGGGCCAGCAGCGCCGCCAGGACGGCGGCCACCGCCAGGACCAGGCCCACCGCCGGGGTCACGGCTGCCGGCACGCCCGCCCCGCCCATCAGGGCCCTTCCGAGCAGCCAGCCGATGCCGAAGCCCAGCAGCAGGCCGACCGCCGCGGCGACGCCCCGGCTGCGGGCCCGGGCTGCGCCGGCCTCCCGCTGCGCCTCAGCCAGGTCCGCCCGGGCCCGGTCCTGCTGCTCCAGGAGGGCCACCTTCTCCCTGGCGGCGGCGACCACCCGCTCGTCGAGCCCGGCCACCGCGGCGTACTCCGTCCGGAGCCGCTCCGCCTCGGCTTCGACCCGCTTGAGCTGGCGGTCCAGATCCTCGGCCCGGGCGGCGGCCACCTCGGCCCGCCGCCTCGCCTCGGCCTCCAGCACGCGGAAGCGGCGCACCTGCTCCAGCACCTCCGGGGGCTGCCCGGCGAAGACCGCATACCGCTCCAGCGAGGCCGCGGTCTCCCGCACCTTCGCCCGGAGCCGCTCGTACCGCTCCCACCGCTGCAGCGCCTCGTCCGCCGCCGTGCGCAGGCGCCGCACCGCCTCGTCCGCCGGCCGGCCCAGCTGGCCCCAGTCGGGGAGGGCAGAGAGCCGCGCGGCCAGGCGCTCCTCCTCGGCGGCCAGCTCCGCGAGCTCCGCTTCCAGCCGCTTCAGGTCGGCCACCTTCGCCTGCAGCTCCCGCACGTCCCGGCTCAGCGCCGGGCGCCCGGCCACGTCGCCGAAATCGGACTGCAGCCGGGCCTCGGCCTCCTGCGCTGCCTGCTCGCACGATGAGCGCTGCCGGGCCAGGTTTGCGCGGTCGCTGGCCAGCCGGGCGAGGCTCTCCTCCAGCCCGATCAGCTCCTGCAGGCGGTCCCCCGTGTCGGCGGGCAGGTCCGCCAGCTCGGGCCAGTCGCGGGCCAGGCGGGCACGCGCCTCGTGAAGCCGCTCCGCCACCTTGCGGGCGCCGTCCAGCGTGCGCTGCAGACTGCTGACCTGCCGCAGGTGCTGCTGGCGCCGCTCGGCCAGCCGCTGCCACTCCTGCAGGGCGTCCAGCACCTGCCGCCGCCGGCCGGCCTCCTGCTGCGTCTCCCGGAGCAGCGCCTCCACCTCTTGCAGACGCCCGGCGGACTGGTGGTAGCTGTCCACGGCCGACCGGGCCTGCTCGATCGCGGCGGCCAGGTTCCGGATCTCGGCCTGGACCTCCTCCAGCTCCCGATCCTTCCGCAGGGTCGTCGGGATGCCGTAGTCGGCGGGATACCGGGTGCGCTTGCGGGCCTCCTCTTCCAACCACGCCAGGGCCTCCTGCGGCCGCCCGCCGCCCGCGCCGGCCAGCAGCTCCTGCACCGACTGGTCCACCTGGTCCATCTCGGGCAGCGGCTGGGTAACGCAGAAGGTGGCGGCGAGAAGCTCCCGGGACGGGAGGCCGACCAGGCGGGCGATCAGCTTCTCGTACTCCTGGTTGCCCCGCCGGGCCCCGGGGTTGTGTACGCCCTGGAGGATGCGCTCGGGGCCGTCCGGGCCGTGCCGGGTCACGACCACCTGGTGGCTGTCAAAGTCGCGCCACACGTGGTAGCGCAGGCCGTCGGCGGCGGTGAAATCCACCTCGCCCTCGAAGGCGGGCGCCCGGCCCAGGTGGCGGTAGCGGGCCTGTCCGAAGGCCTCGGGCGAGCTGCTCGTGGGCAGGCCGTAGAGGACGGCCATCAGCCCGGCCACCAGGGTCGACTTGCCGGACTCGTTGGGGGCCACCAGCACGCCGAAGTCGGCGGGGAAGGTATAGGTCACCTTGCGGGCGTACGGGCCGAAGCCGGTCAGCGACACCGAATGCCAGATCACGCCGGCCACCGCCCTCACCTCCTCCGCATGGCCTGCACCCCGCGGCGCAGCGCCTCCTCCAGGATGGCCCGCTCGTCCTCGTCCTGCTCCTCTTCCATCCGCCTCCGCATGCGCCGGATGAACTCGCCCAGGATGGTCCGCTCCCCGGCCCAGCGGTCCAGGAGCGCCGGGGAGAGCGCGTCGGTCTCGTCCACCACCTCCAGGTGGAAGAACCGGTGCGCGCAGGCAGCTTCGATGGCCTCGGCGTCCAGCAGTTCCGGCGCCGTGCCGGTGAGCCGTACCCGGACGATGGCCTCGGGATCCGCCAGGGCCGCCACGGCCGCCTCCACCCGGGCGGCACCCGGCAGCGGGGAGACGTCCAGGTCGTGCACGGCCACCCTCTGTGCGGCGGGGTCGGGGACCCGCTCCAGCGTCACGCCCCCCGGCTCCACGGAGGCGATGGTGAACTGACGGGTGCCGGGGTCGTCAAACCCCTTGCCCTCGACCGCGCCGGGGTATACCGCGAGGGTCCGGCCCAGCCGCACCTCGGACGGCCTGTGGATGTGGCCCAGGGCGATGTAATCGTAGCCGGCCCGCCCGAGGGCGTCCGGATCCAGCGGCAGGGACCGGTCGCCCAGCCCCTCGCCGAGGGTGCCGTGGAAGATCGCCACGTGCAGGCCCGGCTGGTCGAGGCGGGGGAACTGACGGATGGCGGGCCGGGTCTGGGTGACGCCGCCGGTGTAGGCCAGGCTGTACAGGTGCACGGTCTCGCCCTGCGCCTCGATGGTGGCCACGTGGACCGGGTGCGGGTTGGTCACCAGCAGCCCCGGCCAGCCGTCCCGGCGCCTCTGGTAGACCGAGTTGGGATAGGTGATCTCGTCGTGATTGCCCGGGACCGTCACCACGGGGATCCCGGCCTGCTCCAGCCGGCGGAGCTGGGAGAAGGCCGCGGCGACCAGGGGCTCCTCGGGGCAGTGGGTCTCGAACAGGTCGCCGGCGATGACCACGAGCCCGATCCGCCGGCCGGGGTCCAGGGCGAGGTCCACGGCCCGGGCCAGCAGGCCGTCCCGCCGCCGGCGCCGCTCCTCCGCCTGTTCCCGGGCCATGAAGGCCGGCCTCCATCCCAGATGCAGGTCGGCCAGGTGCAGAATGCGCACCACGGGACGCGGCCCCCCTTTCGCGAACGTGTCGGCGGCCCGCAGCCGGACCGCCCAGATGGTCTGCTGCACCAATGGTCTGCTGCACCAATTGGCCGGTGGGCCAACGAATTCCTCTTCCGGCCGCCGACGGCCCGGTCCCCGGACCACACCCTGGACACGCGCCGCACCGCCCCGGATCCACCGGGGCGGTGCGGATGCGGGCGGATCCCACAGCGAGCCGTCTGCCGGACGGGGACGCCGTTCGCGTTAGGCCGCCTTCTGCCCGGCCCTGGAGCCCTTGTGCGTCACCGTGCCGACGATGAGGATCGCGGCCAGGATGGCCAGCAGCACGGCGGCGATGACGTACGGCGAGCCCTTGAACAGGTTGCCGATCCCGCCGACCAGGATGCCCACCAGCTGGAAGTCGGCATCGCCGAAGGTGGTGTTGGCGAAGCCCAGCGCCCCCAGGGTCGGCAGCAGGAAGGCCGCGCCGAAGCTGATGAGGATGCCATTGACGAAGGCGCCGGCGATGGCGCCCCGCCGGCCGCCGGTGGCGTTGCCGAACACGCCGGCCGTGCCGCCCACGAAGAAGTGCGGCACCAGGCCCGGCACGATCACCGGCAGCCCCACGAGGCCCATGATGAACATGGAGACCAGGCCGCCCAGGAAGCTGACGATGAAGCCCACCAGCACCGACGTGGGCGCGTACGGGAAGGTGATCGGGCAGTCCAGCGCCGGCTTGGAGTCCGGGACCACGATGTCCGCGAACCCCTTGAACGCCGGCACGATCTCGTTGATGATCATCCGCACGCCGTAGAGCACGACGGCCACGCCGCCGGCGAAGGTCACGGCCTGCATGAGCGAGAAGACCAGCATGTTCTGCCCGCCGGAGAGCCGCAGGGTCTCCGCGTTGCCCGCCGCCAGGGAGGCGATGAGGAACATGATGAACATCACCAGCGAGGTGGCGATCACCGACTCCCGGAAGAACTGGAGCCCCTTGGGGAACTGGTACTTCTCCAGCGAGTCTTCCCGGTTGCCCACCAGCTTGCCGATGGTCCCCGACAGCCAGTAGCCGACCGTGCCGAAGTGACCCAGGGCCACCCCGGCCCCGCCGGTCACCTGGTCCATGTAGGGGCTGGCGAGGGCGGGCATCAGCACCATCAGCCCGCCGAGGATCAGGGACCCGGTCAGCACCAGCAGCCAGCCGTCCAGCCCGGCGCTCCCGAGGACGGCCGAGAGCAGCGCCGCCATGAAGAAGGTGTGGTGGCCGGTGAGGAAGATGTACTTGAACGGGGTGATGCGGGCGAAGACCAGGTTGGCGATCAGGCCGAAGACCATGATGAGGGCCGTCTGCGTGCCCAGGGTCTGCTGCGCGATGGCGACGATGGCCTCGTTGTTGGGCACCACGCCCCGGATGCCGAACCCGATCTCCAGAAGCGGGCCCATGTAGTCGAGGGCGCCCTGCAGCATGGTCGCGCCGCCGCTGAGGATGACGAAGCCCAGGATCGACTTGAGCGTGCCGCTGATGACGTCGCTGGCCGGCTTCTTCTGGAACAGCAGGCCCAGAAGCGCCACGAGACCCACGAGTACAGCCGGAACCGAGAGGACATCAGACACAAAACCCATCAAGAAGTCCATGCGACCATCCCCCCATGTATCCGCTGAAGTGCCTCCGGGTGGCTACGGCAGGTCCAGGGCCGTCTTGATCTTCTCCGTCACCTCCTTCTTGTCCATGTAGTTCTGAATGGCCACCACCTTGGCGGCGGCGTTGGTCAGCATCGGTGCGAACTGCGGCGACGTGACGATGATGTCCGCGCCCGCGCCGCCCGCGGTGCCCACGTCGGCCACCTCCACCGAGACCCCCGTCACCCCCAGATCCTTCAGAGCGCTTTCCACCTGCATGCGCAGCATCAGGCTGCTTCCCAGTCCCATCCCGCATACGGCCAGGATCTTCATGCACTGCACACCTCCGACAGGTGTATCCCTTCTGCCATCAGGCTTCCGAACTTCCCCCCACGCGGCGGCCGCCTGCGTCTGCCCCGCCATCCCCCAGGGCGGCCAGGACCCGCCGCTCGATGGCCGCCGCATCCACGCCCAGGTGGGCCAGCAGGGCGTCGTCGGGGCCGGACTCCCCGAACCGGTCCGGCACGCCGACCCGGTGGACCGGCATCGGGCGCCGCTCGCCGAGGCACTCCGCCACCGCGGCCCCGAGGCCGCCGATGACGCTGTGCTCCTCGGCGGTCACCACCGCCCGGCAGCGGCCGGCCACTTCTGCCACGGCCTCCTCGTCCAGCGGCTTGACCGTGGGCACGTGGAGCACCGCGGCGTCCACGCCCCGCCCGGCCAGCCGGCCGGCAGCCTCCAGCGCCCGGGCGGTCATGGTGCCGGTGCTGATGATGGCCACGTCCGTCCCCGGTCGGAGCAGGACCGCCTTCCCGGGCCGGAACCGGTACCCCGCGGGGACCACCGGGGGCACCGCGTTCCGGTAGAGCCGCAGGTAGACGGGGCCGGGGATCTCCGGCAGCATGCGGGTCACCTGGGCGGCCTCCTCCGCATCCCCCGGCACGATCACGGTCATGCCCGGCAGGGCCCGCATGACGGCGATGTCCTCCACCGAGGCGTGGGTGCTGCCCCCCTTGGAGACCGCGAGCCCGCTGTAGGAGCCCACCACCTTCACCGGCAGGCCGGTCTGGCAGACGGAGACCCGGATCTGGTCCAGGGCCCGGCAGACCACGAAGGCGGCGAAGCTGTTGACCACCGGCACCAGGCCGCAGGCCGCCAGCCCCGCGGCCACGCCCACCATGTTCTGCTCGGCGATGCCCACCTGGATGTACCGGTCGGGATAGCGCCGGCCGAAGCCGTCGCACCGGACCGAGTTGCCCAGGTCGGCGTCCAGCACCACCACGTCGGGCCGCAGCTCCCCCAGCCGGACCAGCGCCTCGCCGTACGCGTCGCGCATCGCCACCGTCACGGCCTCACCCCCAGTTCCGCCAGCGCCTGCTGGGCCTGCTCCGGGGTCAGCGGGTGCGAGTGCCACTCCGGCCGCCCCTCCATGAAGGAGACCCCGCGCCCCTTGACGGTGTGGGCCACCACCAGCAGCGGCCGCCCGTCCGCCGGCGCCTCCAGGGCCGCCGCGAGGGCGCCGGGGTCGTGGCCGTCCACCTCCCGCACCTCCCAGCCGAACCCCCTCCAGCGGCCGGCCAGCAGATCGGGCGGGTGTGAACCGGTGGTGGAGCGGGTCTGGGAGAGCCGGTTGAAGTCCAGGATCGCCGTCAGCCCCGCCAGCCGCAGCTCGCCGGCCAGAAGCGCCGCTTCCCAGACCTGCCCCTCCTGGATCTCGCCGTCGCCCAGCAGGACGTAGGTGCGCCAGCCCTCCCCCCGGATGCGGGCGGCCAGCGCCATGCCGACGCCGGCGGACAGCCCCTGGCCCAGGGAGCCGGTGGACATGTCCACCCCGGGCGTCCGGCGCATGTCCGGATGGCCCTGCAGCCGGGACCCCAGGGCGCCGAAGGTGGCCAGTTCCTCCGGCGGGAAGTAGCGCCGCTCCGCCAGGGCGGCGTAGTAGGCCAGCGCGGCGTGGCCCTTGGAGAGGATGAACCGGTCGCGCTGCGGCCAGTCCGGCTCCTCCGGCCGGATGCGCAGCGTGTGGAAGTAGAGTACGCTCAGGATCTCGGCCGCAGACAGCGACCCGCCCAGGTGGCCGCTGCCCAGTTGCAGGACGGTGCGGATCACGTGGGCGCGGATGCGCCGGGCCATTTCGGTGAGCATCGCCACATCCGGCGCGGCCACCTACGTCACCTCCCCCTGGGTGGGCTCCGCCGGGGGCGCCGAGACCGACCGGATCAGCCGGAGCACATCGTCCACGCTGGGGGCGGTCAGCAGCGCCTCCACCGACTGCGGGTTCCCAAGCAATTCAGACAGCTCCATCAGCGCCTTCAGGTGGGTCTCGTTGTCCACCGCCCCGAGGCAGACCACCAGCCGGACCGGGTCGTTGTCGGGGTGGCCGAAGGGCACCGGATGCCGCAGCCGGACCAGCGACATCCCCAGCCGGAGCACGCCGTCGCCCGGCCGGGCGTGGGGCAGGGCGAAGCCGGGGCCCAGCACGATGTAGGGACCGTATTCCCGGGCCGTCCGGACCATGGCGTCCACGTAGCGCGGCTCCGCCAGGCCGGCCCGCACCAGCAGGTCGCCCCCGGCCCGGATGGCCTCCTCCCAGTTCTGCGCCTCCACGTCCAGGGCGACCGTCTCTGCGGTCAGCAACTCACTCAACACGGGCTGTCTACCTCTCCACACCTCAGTTTGCAGGGCCAGGACCGTGCGGCGGACCCTGGCGACGTCGTCTTCCCCCAGAAGCGGCGAGACCCGCACCACCGGCAGCCCGCAGGGCGGCACCTGGCAGGTGGCGATGACCAGGTCGTGAGGGTCCTCCGCCAGCGCCTCCCGCACCCGGAAGGCCGACACCACGCGGCCCGGCTGAACCTCCGGCAGCAGCGACCGGAGCCGGGTCAGGAGCAGGGCGGAGGTGCCGACGCCCGAGCTGCACACGATGAGGGCGCGGGGAACCGGCCGGCGGCGCAGCTTCTCCCGCTCCAGGGCGGCGGCGATGTGGATGGCCAGGTACCCCACCTCCGGCTCCGGCACCGCCAGCCCCCAAAGGGCGGAGAGGGCGCGCCCCACGTCCCGGGCGGCCAGGCAGGCGGCCGGGTACTTGGCCTGCACCTCGTCCAGCAGCGGGTTCTCCACCGCCTCCCCCCGCCGCAGCCGCTCGGCGATGGGCCGCAGGTGCAGCGCCAGCCCCACCAGGAACTCCCGGTCCTGCCGCAGGTGAATGCCCAGCCGGGTCTCCACCAGAATGGCCATCTGCTCCGCCAGCTCCAGGTCCGCCGGGTGCACGATGTCCCTGCCCGGCGCCGGGTTCACCGCCCGGGTCGCCTCCAGCTGCAGGGCAAGCCAGGCCGCCTCGGTGTTGGGGATGCGGACGCCGAAGCGGGACTCCAGCGCCCGGCAGATGGCCTGGGCCTCCCGCCCCCAGGGCGACGACAGCCCCCGGGAGACCTGGTCCGGGCTGTAGGACAGCGCATGCCCGGCCTGCAGGCGGCTGAGCATCACCGCCACGCAGATGGACAGCTCCGGCGCGCCCAACTCCCGCAGCAGGTCGCCCAGCCGCCCCCACGACACACGGGGCACCAGCGGCCGCAGGAGCGCCTGCAGCGGTGCGGCGTCGGGATGCTCTTCCAGCAGCAGGGCCAGCTGGGCCTCGTCGGCCAGCTCACCGACCAGGTCCACGATGGCCCGGCGCCAGTGGGGCTCGGCCCCCCGCAGGCAGATGCCCGCGTGGCCGCGCGCCAGCGCCAGCCCGCGGCGGGAGGCCCAGGACTCCGCGGTGGCCAGGTCGGTGTGCACCGTGGACTTGCCGACCCCCAGCCGGTCCGCGAGCACGCTCAGCCGCCGCGGCGCGTCGTCGCTGAGCAGCATGAGGAGGAGCCGGCGGACCCGCTCCCGCGGCGAGGGGATGTACTCGCTGGGCGGCGGCCCGCCGGTCATGAGCCGGTCCAGGTGCCGGCGGACCCGGTCGGTGTCCCCCTCCAGGTGGTAGCCGACGCCGGCCGTGCTGACCAGGCGCGCGCCGTGGGCCGCCACCCAGTCGCAGAGCAGCTCCAGGTCGTAACGGACGGAGCGCGCGGGGTAACCCAACAGCCGGCCGATCTCCGCGGCCGGAAGCGGTCCGTTGGCCGCCAGGAGCAGCCGCAGCAACCGCTCGCGCCGGTCGTTGAGCACGGGCCCTCGCCTCCCTTCCCGCCTTTCGCGCGACATATATTCGGAGTTGACGCACCAGCCCCCTGCCCTTCCGCCGTACCGCTTTTGTCATCTTCCCCGTGCCAAAACGCGAACGCCGCGGCTCAGGCGGCGTTCGTTTCCGTTCACCGCCTGAGCCGCGGGTCCAGCACGTCCCGCAGGCCGTCGCCCAGCAGGTTGAACCCCAGCACCGCCAGCATGATCGCCAGCCCCGGGAAGGTGACCACCCACGGGGCGAGCTGGATGTAGACCTGCGCCCCCGAGAGCATCGCCCCCCACTCCGGCGTCGGCGGCCGGGCGCCCAGGCCCAGGAAGGAGAGACCGGCGGCGTCCAGCATCGCCGTGCCGATGGAGAGCGTAGACTGGACGATCAGCGGTGCGAGGGCGTTGGGCAGGATGTGGCGGAAGAGGATGCGCCCGTGGCCGCCCCCCGCCGCGAGGGCTGCCTGGACGTAGTCCTGCTCTTTGATGGAGAGCACGGAGGCCCGCACCAGCCGGGCGTAGACCGGCATGCCCACGATGCCCACGGCGATCATGGCGTTGGTCAGGCTCGGCCCGAGGATCGCCGTGATGGCGATGGCCAGCAGGATCGACGGGAAGGCCAGCAGGATGTCGATGATGCGCATCACCACCAGGTCCGGCCAGCCGCCGAAGTAGGCGGAGATGGCGCCGATGGCGGTCCCGGTGGTGAGCGAGATGCCCACCGCCACCAGGCCGACCTGCAGGGAGATGCGGCTCCCGTGGATGATGCGGCTGAAGATGTCCCGCCCCTGCTCGTCCGTGCCCATCCAGTGCGTGCGGGAGGGGGGCTGGAGCATGTCCACCAGCCGGCCCTCGATGGGGTCGTACGGGGCGATCACGTCCGCCAGCAGCGCGGTCAGGACGATCGTGAGGACGATGAGGCCGCCCAGCACCGCCGCCCGGTGGCGGAGGAACCGGCGGAGCGGCCCCGATCCGCTGGGAGCGAAATCGGCGTCGCCGGAGGGGTGCGGCCCCGGGCCGGGCTGGCCGCCCGTGCGCGGCGCGTAGCCCGCACCGGCGGAGGGGGTCGAACCCGGGCCGCCGGCAGCGGGGAGCGTATGCGTGTGGTTCACGGCCCCTCACCCCCTCACTGGTAGCGGATGCGCGGGTCGACGAAGGTGTAGATCACGTCGACCACCAGGTTCACCAGGATCATCGCCAGGGTGATGAGCGCGATGCCCCCCTGCACCACCGGGTAGTCCCGGGCGCCGATGGCCAGCACGATGTACCGCCCGATGCCCGGCCAGGAGAAGATCGTCTCCGTCAGCACCGCTCCGCCCAGCAGCAGGCCTACCTGCAGGCCGATGATGGTGACCACGGGGAGGAGGGCGTTCTTCAGCGCGTGCTTGAAGTTCACCCGCCATCCGGGAAGCCCCTTGGCCCGGGCGGTGCGGATGTAGTCGAGGTTCAGCACCTCCAGCATGGAGGAGCGGGTGATGCGGGCGATGATCGAGAGCGGGATGGTGGCCAGGGCGACCCCCGGCAGCACCAGGTGGCGCAGGCCGGAGACGAAGGTGGACCACTGGCCCCGGAGGAGGCTCTCCAGCACCACGAACTGCGTGGCCCCCTCCCAGACCATGCGGGCGTCCAGCCGGCCGCCGGCGGGGAACCAGTGCAGCCGCACCGAGAAGTACATCATGAGGACCAGCCCCAGCCAGAAGACCGGCATCGAGACGCCCACCAGGGCGGCCGCCATCACGCCGTAATCCAGAACGGAGTTCCGCCAGACGGCGGAGACCACCCCCGCGAGAATCCCCAGGGTGGAGGCGATCAGCATGGCAAAAATGGCCAGTTCCACCGTGGCGGGGTAGCGGGCCATCAGCTCGGCGGTTACGGGCTGGCGGCTCTGGAGCGACGTGCCCAGGTCGCCCCGCAGCAGGTCGGCCAGGAAGGCGCCGAACTGCACGTAGAGCGGCTTGTTCAACCCCATTTGGACCCGCAGGGCCTCCACCTGCTCGGGCGAGGCCCGCTCGCCCAGCATCAGCCGGGCCGGGTCGCCGGGGATGGCGCGCATCAGCAGGAAGATGACCACCAGCACGCCCACGGCGGTGGGGACGGCGAGGGCGATGCGCTTGGCGAGGTAGCGTGCGATAGCGATCCCTCCTCGAAGGGGGCGGCCCGGAGCCGCCCCCTCCTCATGCGGTTCGTCTGCCGCGTCCGTTCCCTGCGGCCGCGCCCGGGCCGGTTACGGCAGCGTGACCTTGGCCAGCGACTCGGAGCCGGTCGGGTTAGGCACGTAGCCGGAGATGCCCTTGCGGACGGCGATCGGCACGCGGGTGTGCATGAGCGGCACCCACGGTGCGTCTTCCATAATCTTCACCTGCGCCTCCTCGTAGAGACGGGTGCGCTCCGCCTGATCGGTGGTCTGGCGGGCCCGGATGAGCAGGTCGTGCACCTCGTCGTTCACGTAGAAGGCGATGTTGCCGGCGTCAGGCGTGACGGCGTTGTCCTTGTCCAACAGCACGTAGAGGAAGTTGTCCGGGTCGCCGTTGTCGCCCGTCCAGCCGATCAGGGCCATGGTGTGCTCGCCCAGGCCGGTCT
>NZ_JBFNEH010000066.1:0-14982 GCF_040797425.1 Symbiobacterium sp.
GGCGGGAGTGTCAACTTTCAGCACCCGTCCGGGCGGGGGCGCGACCGATTCCTGACAGTCGCCTTCCGCCACGGCAGACCGTGACGAGCGCCAGCACGTGTCCCGCCACCGAGAACCCCGTCGGTGCATCGCATACGAAAGGCGTGCGGGTGTGCCCACGGTTTTTCCTCGTAACACCAGAACCGAGGGGGGGCTCCCCTCGGTTCTGCGCACTATCGCTCGTTTTTCGTCTTCGGATCAAAATAATCCCTTAACCCGTCGCCCAGGAGGTTCACCGACAGCACCGCCAGCATCACGAACAGGCCCGGGAACAGCTCCAGCCACCGGGCGTCCGGCAGGTACTGCCGCCCCGACGCCAGCATCTCCCCCCAGTCCGACGTGGGCGGCTGCGTGCCCAGCCCCAGGAAGGAGAGGGAGGCGGTGGTGAGGATCGCGGAGCCCACCGAGAGCGTCGCCTGCACCAACAGGGGGCTGACGATGTTGGGCAGCAGGTGGCGCAGCAGCACCCGGGCGTGGGTGGCGCCGGCGGCCTGTGCTGCGACCACGTAGTCCCGCTCCCGGAGGGTGAGCACCTGCCCCCGCACCAGCCGGGCGTAGCCGGGCAGGGAGACCACGGCGACGGCCAGCATCGCGTTGAAGAGCCCGGGGCCCAGCGTGCCCACGATGGCCAGGGCGAGGAAGATCATCGGGAAGGCCAGGAGGATGTCCAGGAAGCGCATCAGGATCTGGTCCCAGCGGCCGCCCATGTAGCCGGCCACGAGGCCCACCAGCGTCCCCGCCGTGGCGCCCAGCAGCACCGGCACCACGCCGGCCACGAGGCTCACCCGGCCGCCGTAGAGCGTGCGGGAGAGCAGATCGCGGCCGAACTCATCGGTGCCGAAGGGGTGGGCGGCGGAGGGCGGCTGCAGGCGGACCTTCCAGTCCTGCAGGTTGGGGTCGTAGGGCGACACGCGGGGGGCCAGGAGGGCCGAGAGCACGAGCAGGAGGAAGACGACCAGCCCGGCTACGGCCAGCCGGTTGCGCGCGAAGCGCCGCCAGTTACTCATAGCGAATCCGCGGGTCCAGCCCCGCGTACCCCAGGTCCACGATCAGGTTGACCAGGCTGAAAACCACCGCCACGAACAGGATGCACCCCTGGATCAGCGGCAGGTCCCGGCCCCGGATGGCGTCCACCGTCAGCCGGCCGAGCCCGGGCAGGCTGAAGACCGTCTCCACCACCACGGCGCCCCCCAGCAGGCTGCCGAACTCCAGGCCCAGGGTGGTGAGCACCGGGATGAAGGCGTTCCGCAGGGCGTGGTGCAGCACCACCCTCTGCTCGGCCACGCCCTTCGCCCGGGCGGTGCGGACGTAGTCCTCCCGCAGCGCCTCGATCAGCGACGATCGGGTCATCCGGGCGATGAAGGCGATGGAGGCCAGCGCCACCGTCGTGGCCGGCAGCACCATGTGCCGCCAGGTGCCGGTCCCCGACGGCGGAAGCACCCGCAGTTCCAGGGCGAAGAGCTGCATCAGCATGATGCCCACCCAGAAGGTGGGCATGGAGACGCCCAGCAGGGCGAGCACCATCACCAGGTAGTCGGCCCAGGTGTTCCGCCGGACCGCCCCCACGACCCCCAGGGGGATGCCCACCAGGGCCGCCAGCGTGAGGGAGACCACCGTGAGCTTGAGGGTGGTGGGGAAGCGGGCCGCGATCTCGGCGGCCACCGGCCGGTCGCCCCGGAAGGAGCGGCCCAGGTCGCCCCGGACCGCTCCGCCGAGGAAGTCGAGGTACTGGACGTACCAGGGGCGGTCGAGCCCCAGTTGGTGCCGCAGCCGCTCGATGTCCTCCACCGAGGCGCCTTGCGCCTCCTGCCCCAGAATCGCCCGGGCGGGGTCGCCGGGGGTGAGGTAGAAGAGCAGGAAGACCAGAAGCGTCACCCCGAACAACACGGGCAGCACCAGCAGGAGCCGGCGTGCGGCGTAGCGCAGCATGGGGGCTACTTCACCTCGGCCCGGCGCAGGTCGAGGTTGATGGTGGCGAAGGGGTAGACCTCGCCCTGCAGCCGGTCATTCTTGGCGTAGGAGGAGAGCGGGTAGTAGAGGTTCAGGTAGGGCAGGTCGGCCATCACCTGCTCCTGGATCTGCCGGTAGAGGGCCTTCCGCTCGCTCTCGTCGGTGGTGGAGCGGGCCGCCTGCAGCCACTCGTCCACCTGCGGGTTGGCGTAGAACGCCTTGTTGTCGGCCCCGTGCTGCTGCGAGTGGAGCAGGGCCCAGAAGGTGTAGTCGGCGTCCATGGTCACCGTGCCCCAGGAGGAGAGCCAGAGGCCGTGGTCCTCCGCGGCGATGGCCTCGGCGAAGGCGCCGTAGTCGGTGACCACCACCTCGAGGTCGATGCCGATCTGGCTGAGCTGCGCCTGGATCGCCTGCGCGATCTGCCGGTTCTCGGCGCCCTCGTAGGTGTTGAGGGTCAGCTTCAGCGGCGTGGTCACGCCGGCCTGGGCGAGCAGGGCCTTGGCCGCCTCGGGGTCGTACTCGGGGCCGGCCAGGTCGGCGGCGGACCCGAAGACGGTGGGCGGCACCAAGGAGTTGCCGAACTGGGCCATGCCCTGACGCAGGGTGTCCACGATCCCCTGGCGGTCGATGGCCATCGCGATGGCCCTGCGCACGTTCACGTCGGCCAGCGGGCCCGTCTTCACGTTGAAGCCCAGGAACATGGAGCCCCAGCCCAGGAACCGGGTGGCCGAAAGCTGCGGGTCGTTCTCGATCTCCTCAAACCGCTCGGGCTGGACGCCGGTGATCAGGTCGACGGTTCCGGCCTTCAGCTCGGTGAGCTGGGTGCCGGTCTCGGGGATCACCCGCAGGACCACGGTCTCCAGCTTGGGCTTGCCGCCCCAGTAGTCAGGGTTGGCCTTCAGGGTGACGGAGTCACCGGCCTTCCAGTCGGCCAGCAGGAAGGGCCCGGTGCCGGCGGGGTTCTTGGAGAGGTCGCCCTCCGCGGCCTTGGGGCTGACGATGGCCGTGACCGGGTGGGAGAGGTGGGCCAGCAGCGGCGCGAAGGGGGTGCTGGTCTTGATGCGCACGGTGGTGTCGTCCACGACCGTGATCTCTTCGATCATGTTGACGATGAAGGCGCCGGGACCCTTGGTGGCCGGGTCGGCCAGCCGCTCCAGGCTGAACTTCACGGCCTCGGCGTTAAAGGGCGTGCCGTCGGAGAACTTCACGCCCTCCCGCAGCTTGAACTCCCAGGTGGTGTCGTCCACCGGGGTCCACTCGGTGGCGAGCCGGGGCTGCAGCGTGCCGTCGGCCGCCCGGAAGAGCAGGGTTTCGTAGATCTGGTTGGTGACGGTGAACACATACCCGTTGAAGCTCTTGTGCGGATCGAGGGTGGTGGGGTCGCCGCTGATGGCGATGGTGACCTGCTGGGCCGGCGGGGTTGTCTGGCCGCCGGTCTGCGGAGGCTGGTTCTGATTCTGGTTCTGGTTGTTGGCACCGCCGCAGGCGGAGAGTGCGGCCAGGCTGAGCGCCAGCAGCAGTGCGAGCAGCCGCTTCCTCATCGCATTCCACCTCGCTGTTGAATCTTGGTTCGTGATCCTAACGAAACCGGGTCACCTGGCTATTGTGTACCTTTGTGTGCAGCAATTCCATAGGGTCCGGATCGGATTAGTCGGGAATCCGCGCTCACCGTCACTGGGCTATTATGCCCCAACTCTCGTTTAGTTTCCATAAGCAATGCGCATAGAATGAGCGAGACCAGCGCCGGCGGGAGCCCATGGCACACGCCTGCGCGCCCCCGGCGAGTCCCGGCTCTGGCGGGCAACGGGGTCCTGGCGGCCGCCCGGGGGTGGACTCCCTCGTGCATGCCCGCCACCGTCCGCCGCTGGAGTCTGACCGCACCGAAACGGCGCGCTCGCTCCCCGCAGGTAAACCGATCGGGACTATTGAAATACGATTCTAAAAGGTATGGATGCGGAGGGCGGGAGCGTGGGTTACCGGGAAAAGAGCTTCTGGCTGGAGACCGCGGGCGAGTACCAGGAGCGGCCCCCGCTCGTGGGGGAGCACGTGGCGGACGTCTGCATCGTGGGCGGCGGCTTCACCGGGCTGTCGGCGGCGCTGCACCTGAAGGAGGCCGACCCGGGGCTGCGGGTGCTGCTGCTGGAGGCGGAGGTGGTGGGCTTCGGCGCCAGCGGCCGCAACGCCGGGTTCAGCATGACCCTCTTCGGCCTGTCGCCGGAAGTGACCTGCTGGCGCTTTGGCCTCCGGGGGCTCCGGGAGGCCGACGAGTACATGGTGCGCGCGGTGGAGCTGGTGCGCCGCCGGGTGCTGGAGCACGGCATCGAGTGCGACTACGAGGAGACGGGTCTGCTCACGGTGGCGACCAACGATGCCCAGCGGCGCCGGCTGCAGCGGGAGATGGACCTGGCCCGGCGGGCGGGGGCGCACGAGACGACCTGGCTCGAGGCGGCAGCGGTGCGGGAACTGGTGGACTCGCCCACCTTCTGCGGGGGCCGCCTTGACCCGCTCTGTGCCCTCCTGAACCCCGCCAAGCTGGCCCGGGGGCTGGCCAGGGCGGCGGAGGAGGCCGGGGCGGTCATCTGTGAGCGCTCGCCGGTGCTGGAGGTGGTTCCCGGCCCCAGGGTGCGGGTCCGTACCCCCGGGGGGCAGGTGGTGGCGGAGAAGGTGATCCTGGCCACCAACGCCTACTCGCACCGGTTCCGCCCAGTGCGCCGCCGCCAGCTGCCAATTCACACCTACATCGTGCTCACCGAACCGCTCCCACCGGAGCAGCTGGCCAGCATCGGCTGGCGCCAGCGGCAGGGCATCGAGGACGGCCGCAACCTCATCCACTACTTCCGCCTCACCGCTGACAACCGGCTGCTGATGGGCGGCGAGGACGCGCTCTACTACTGGGGCAGCGCCGTCGGGCGGGACCGGAACCGCACCCTGGAGCAGCGCCTCCAGGACGCGGTGAAGCGGACCTTCCCGACGCTCGCGGGGGTCCGCTTCACGCACCACTGGGGCGGGCCCATTTCGGCCACGCTCGACCTGGCCCCGGCCATCGGCCGGGTGGGTGGAAACCTGCTCTACAGCGTGGGCTGCATGGGCCACGGGGTGTCGCTCTGTAACCTGAACGGGGCGACGCTGGCCGACCTGGCCCTGGAGCGGCAGACCGACCTGACGGAAGTCTTCTTCGTCGACCGGCGCATGCTGCCGGCGCCGCCCGAACCGCTGCGTTTTGCCGCGGCCGGTGCGATTCTGACGGGGATGCGGCTCCAGGACCGGTTCCACGAGCGGCGCCGTTGAACTGGGGGTGGAGCCGTGCCGTCCGGGCGCCGGGCTCGCCGTGCCGCCCGGGTCGCGGCCCCGGACGGCTGGGTCAGCGCAGGCTGACGCTGATGGACCCGGTGTTGGCCTCAAGGGTGACCGGGTGCGTGCCGGCGCCCAGGGTGGTGGACGCCGCACGGGAAGCGCCCTCGCCGCTGGTGGGGCCAAGGCCGCTGAGGCCTCCGGACTGGGTGGAGGCCCGGATCGTCACGTCGGACCCTTCCGGCAGTTCCAGTCGGATGGCCCCGGTGGTGGTGCGCAGGGCGATGGGGCCCTGGGGCGGCGCCAGCAGCGCGGCGGTGATGGTGCCGGTGCGGGTCTCCGCCGTCAGCGCGGCCCCGCCGTGCTCGGTCACGGTGATGATGCCGGTGCCCGAGTGCAGGCTCAGCGCGCCGTCGACCCCCACGGCCCCGATCGCGCCGGCGCTGGTGCTGGCGTTCACCGGGCCGGCGAAGTGCATCACCTGGATGCTGCCCGAGTCGGTCGCCGCCACGAGGCTGCCCTCGCCCCCGACGACGGAGATGGAGCCCGCGTCGGCGGCCAGTTCCAGGTCGCCGCGATAATCACGGACGGCGATCGTGCCGGCGTCTGTCCGGACGGTGACCGAGAGACCGGCGGGGGCGTAGATCTGGTAGATCGTCTGCCAGACGCCCAGGTGGAAGCCCTGGGCCGAGTTCCGTCCAGTCACCCGCACGGTCCTGCCGCCCTCGGTGGTCAGGTCCAGCGTGGGCGCCGCCCCCTCCCTGGGGACGAAGAGGCCGCGTGCGGCCTGTTGGACTTCCACCCGGACCTCGTCGGCGTCCTGGGTGAAGAGGGTCACCTGCCCGACATCGATGTCGACAAACAGGGCGGTGGCGCCGGCGGCGGGAATGGTGCGTACCTGGGTCTGCTGCGCCGGCGCCGGCACTGCGGGTACGGACGGAACCGCTACGTCCGTGAAGCCGGTGACGGACCGGAACACCGCGGTCAGTGCGAGCACGCCGGCCAGCAGGGCGGCGCCGCCCACGTCGAAGTGGAGCGGGCGGCGGTCCTCCGTCCGGTCCGCACGGCTTCCGATCACGTACTCGAGCCCGAAGCCGATGAGGAAGACCGGCCAGAAGCGCAGGACCAGTTCCGAGCAGCGGGGCCCGGCCTCCAGCAGATTGTCCAGGAGCAGCGCCGTGCCGGCGGCGACCAGCCCCAACGCAACGGTGACCCGGCCCACAGGGCGCGGCGTGGAGTTCATGTGGGAGTCCTCCTTCGGGTGTCTCTCAGCCCGTTTCACTTGGTGAGACGCTCGCCAGGGCCGGATTCCTTCACGGAAGGCGCACTCGGCCGGTTGGTAAAGCTGTTCGTCGCACCCGTGCAGGGGTCCTTCGGTGCTGTGCACGGTCGTTCAACGGCGAAGGGTAACGAAATGAGCCACGCCGTGTGGAGGGCGTGGCTCAAATCGTTGCCGTTGGGGCATGAGCCCCGGGTTCCCAGGCGCCTGAGGGGTTTCCGTTGGGGCGGTCCGGGGGGCCTACCGCGTCCCCCACAGTACCAGCACGACCCCAAGCAGCACGATCAGCAGACGCCCGGGCTGAAGCTTCCCCAGGCTGGCGGCCAGGCCCAGGGCGCTGACCGTGACGAAGGCCAGGGGGCCCACGAGCCCCAGCAGCGAGTTGAGCCGCAGCATCGCCCGGGGGTCGGCCATGCGCAGGAGCAGCACCGCGGCCGCCACCTCGACGCAGGCCGAGAGCATCCGGGCCAGCCGCATCCCCCAGATCAGCTTCTCCTCCACGCCCGTGCCCCCCTACTGCCAGCGCACCAGGGCCAGCAAGATCGCCGTGAAGCCCGCGGCGGCCAGCGGCCCCACGGGGATGCCCTTGAAGAGCACCACTCCGAGGATGGTCCCCACCACCATGCCGACGATGACCTCGGGCTTCACCTTCAGCAGGGTCACCCCGTAGCCGCTGATCACGGCGGCGATGAGGCCGCCCAGGATGGCCGCCAGCCCGCTCCACGAGGTGAACGAGCGCCGGATCTCCGGCCACCCCACCTCGCCCGTGGCGAAGGGGACCAGAACGGCCATCAGGAGGAAGATCAGTCCCGCCTCCAGGCCGCGCCGCTCCAGGATCGGCAAGAAGCGGTCGAGGTTCAGCACGCGCAGGATGAGCACGAGGCCGGCCGCCGTGACGATCAGCGAGTTGCGCGCCGCCACTCCCAGCGCCATCAGGCTGAGCAGGATCACCCGATCGCCAGGCATGGCCACCCCTCCCGTTGCGATTCTATCGAGGGCTCGGACGAAAAATGCCTGAAGGTGTCATGGCGCCCTGGTTCGGGGATTCTAACGCGCGACCGGATTAAGGAGGGATTCCCCGGTGGGGCAGTCAAGGGCAGCGGCGGGACCGAACCGGTGGCTGCAGTTGGCGGCGCTGTGCACCGTGCCCTTCATCATGGTCCTGGGCAACTCGATGCTGATTCCGGTCCTGCCGGACATGGGCCGCGTGATGGGCCTCAGCAAGGCCACCACCGGCCTGGCGGTGACCGCGTTTTCGCTTTCGGCCGGCGTCGCCATCGCCGTGGCCGGCTTCCTGGCCGACCGCTACGGCCGCAAGCTGGTGGTGGTGCCCAGCCTGCTGCTCTACGGGCTGGGCGGGATCATCTCGGGGCTGGCGGGATGGTGGCTGGGCCCCCGCGGGTTCACCATGGTGATGGCGGGCCGGGTGATTCAGGGCATCGGCGCCGCGGGGACGGCGCCGGTGGCCATGGCCTTCGTGGGTGACCTGTTCCGGGGCAGCAGCCGAGTGACGGCGCTGGGCGTGTTCGAGGCCTCCAACGGCCTGGGCAAGGTCGTCTCGCCCATCCTCGGCGCCCTGATCGGCCAGCTGCTCGTCTGGTGGGCGGTCTTCTTCGCCTACGCCGCCGTCGCTGCACCTTTCGCCCTGGCGGTCTGGTGGCTCACCCGGGAGCCCGAGCGGCAGAAGGCGCCGCCGGCGCGCCAGTACTTCGGGGAGGTGCTGCAGATCTTCCGGCAGAAGGGAATCCCGCTGGTGGCCTGCTTCTGGGCGGGCACGGTGGCCCTGTTCGTGCTGTTCGGCGTGCTCTTCTTCCTCTCCGAGCACCTCGAGACCGAGCACGGCATCGACGGCGTGCCCAAGGGTGTGCGCATCATGTGGCCGGTGCTGGCCATGTCGGTGGTCTCCTTCAGCTCGGGGCTGTTCCTCCGGCACCGCAAGAAGCTGTTGAAGCCGGCGGTGATCGCAGGGCTGATCCTGGCCATCGCGGGAACCTTGTTCATCGCCTTCGTGCAGGCGGACTGGGCTTTCTATACCGGACTCGTCGTCGCCGGCATCGGCACCGGCCTGCAGCTGCCCGGGCTCAACAATCTGATCACCTCGTCGGCCCGGTCGGAGCAGCGGGCAATGATCACCTCGATCTACGGCGCCGTCCGTTTCATCGGGGTCGCCTTCGGCCCCCCGCTCTACGGTGCCCTGATGCGCAGGGGCGAGGCGATTCCCTTCTGGTTTTCCGCCGGGATCCTGGCCTCGTCGCTGGCCGCCACCCTCTTCCTCATCCGGCCCGAGCGTCTGGTGGTGGAGGAGGGGGACGGTGCGGAGACCGGCGGGGCGGAGAGCGGGCCCCAGGACGGCGGCCCCGGGCGGAGCCGTGCGGCCATTCCGGCCTGGGAGCTGCCCGCGGACCTGCCCCTGGGCACCCGGGCGCCGCTGCACTGACATGCAGGCGGGCCGCGGGACAGGGATGGGAGGGGGAAAGGGCGAACTCTTACGGAGAGCGCCGACCGTGGAGGGAGCCGCATGGACGTGGCCCTGCTGGCCGAGCTTTGGGAGGAGAACCAGGAGCACCTGAAGCAGCATCTGGGCGAGAGTTCCCGCGCCGAGTTCGGCGCGCGCTGGGTGCTCATGCCTTCCGCACCGTACCCACGGTACAACCACGTGGGCTGCATTCGCGTTTCCGGCGATCAGGTGGAGGACCTGATCGCCTCGGCGCGCGCCTTTTTCCGGGAGCAGGGGCTGCCCCAGGTGGCCTTCCTGACCACGCCGGCCACGCGACCCTCGGATCTGGCCCAACGGTTGCTCAGCCAGGGCTACCGCAGTGAGATGGTGCCGGTGATGGTTTGGGATGGCACACCGCTGCCGCCGCCCCGCCGCCGCGACCTGCGCGTGGTGCGCCTGCAGCGGGGGGAGTATGAACTCTTCTGGCAAGTGATGCGGCAGGTCTTCTTCCCGGGGGCGACCGGCGACTACCTGGCGGCCGGGCGCAAGGGCGTGGAGGTGGCCGATGCCCTGGGGGCCTACCACTACGTGGCCTTCATCGGCCTGCAGCCGGTGGGGGGCGGCACCCTCTACCGCCGCGGGCGGATGGGGGGCATCTACAACCTGTGCACCCTGCCGGCCTACCAGCGGCAGGGCGTGGCCACCGAGGTGCTGCGGACCTGCATCGCCGACGCGCTGGAGTCCGGCTGCGACTTCGTGGGCCTCACCCCCACGCCCATGGGGCGCCGGCTCTACCAGCGTCTGGGATTCCGGGACGTGTATGACGAGATCTACCTCTCGCAGCGGTTCAACCAGCCGGCGGCGCGCTGGTCGTGGTAGAAGGGGGGCGCGACGCAGGCTGCCGCCCGGACCTGCGCAGCTTCGGCGGCTTTCACGCGGATCAGGCCTATTTCGTCACAGTCCAAGCCGTAGAGACAGGAAGGTGGCAAAGTGAAAGAGACGTTCTACCCGCCCCGTCCGTCCAGCACCGCAGGCAGCAGGACCCTCAGTTTCACGGCCATCGTGGCGCTGGTGGTCGCCCTGATCGCCCTGGGCAGCAGCCTGCTCTCGGCGTTCAACATGCAATATGAGGTGAGGCCGGAGGCCATCCGGGTCCGCAGCGGTCTCAGCACCAAGGAGATCCCGCTGGACGAGGTCACAAACGTATGGCGGCCCGAGAAGCTATCCGGCGGTGTGCGCGTCTTCGGCACGGCCACGTCCGGCCTGCGTACCGGACGCTTCCGCTTCAACGAGACCGGCAACATCACGCTCTACGCGACGCAGATGGACCACCTGGTCGTGATCGACGTCGGCGAGGACCGCTATGGACTCACCCCGGACGACCCCGAGGCGCTGATGGCGGCCATCGCCGACCGGGCCACGGCCACGTTCCAGCCCGCCGGCGGCCGGGCGCGGGCCACCGCCTCGATGCTGGTGGTGGTCGCCGTCGTGCTCGTGGCCGCAGGGATGGCCATCTACACCCTGGGCCTGGCAGGCCGCTTCCCGCAGGCGCTGCGGTATGAGCTGGGCCCGGACGGCCTCACGATCCGGACGGGCTTCCGACCGGTGCGCGTCGGGTACAGCGAGATCGAGCGGGTGGAGGTGGCCTCGCCCAAGGGCTACCCGGCCCGGGTCTACGGCACCGCCATTGGCAGCCTCTTCTGGGGCCGTTTCCGCTGGTCCGCTGCCGGGCCGAACCTGTACCTGTACTGCACCCGCCTCAAGCCGCTGGTGCTGCTGCACCTGCGCAGCGGCCGCACCATCGGCCTCACGCCGGAGGAGGACGAGCGGTTCGTGGAGGCGCTGCGGCAGCGGCTGCGGTGAGGGGAGAAGGCAGGCTCAGCAAGAAGAGGCCGTCCCGGCCGCGGCGTCGGCCGCAGGGGCAGCCCTTGGATGGGACTCACCAGAGGGAGGCGACGGAGAATGCAGGGACGTGTGGGATTGCTGGGCTTGCAGCGGGAGTTCGTCTGGAACCGCGAGGGCTGGTACCCGCCGCTGGAGGCGGCACTGGAGGGCCTGACGGCCCGGGAGGCCGCCTGGCAGCCGCCGGGCGGGGGGAACACCATCTGGCAGACCCTGAGGCACCTGAACTACTGGAACGAGTTCATGCTGCACCGCATCACCGGTTCTCCCCGCGAGCCGGAGCGGATTCGTAACGACGAGACCTTCGGCCCGGCGGTCGACCCGGCCGACGAGGACGGCTGGCGCGCCGAAGTCGCCCGGGCGCGTGACCTGGCGGGGCGGCTCCGGGAGGCGGTGGCGAAGCTGTCCGAGGCCGACCTGGAGCGGTCGCTGCCGGATATCGGCACGGTCGCCGAGTCCCTGGCCGCCTGGACGCTGCATGATGCCTACCACACCGGCCAGATCATCCTGATCCGCAAGATGCAGGGCTCCTGGCCGGCGAAGGCGTAGGCCTCGCCGGTTGCCGGGCGGCGAGCAGTGCCTCCAGTCGGTGGGTGAGAGAGCGGCTGGCCCGGCTGAGGGCTCACGCGCAGTCCTGCGCCCACATACCCTGCACTGGAGTGTGCCGGGATGTGGGCGCACCCGCGAGAGGCAGGGAGGGGGCAGAACGTGAGTCGGGACACGCGTGCCTACGCCGGCGTCATTCGCGCGCCGTTTCCGGAGCGGGAGCGGGCGGCCAAGCCCCGTCGCAGGGGGCTGACCATGGTCATCGACAAGGGGCTGGGCCTCGAGCAGACCGGCGCCCTGTTGGAACTGGCCGGCGAGTACATCGACTTCGTCAAACTGGGCTTCGGCACGGCCGCCCTCTACCCGGAGCGGGTCCTGCGGGAGAAGGTGGCCCTGCTGCGCGCACACGGCGTGGAGCCCTACCCCGGGGCAACGTTCCTGGAGGTGGCCGTGCTGCAGGGCCGCCTGGAGGAGTACCTGGCGGCCTCCCGGGAACTGGGCTTCCGCACCGTGGAGGTGAGCGACGGCACCATCGAACTGGGACCGAGGGCGCGCGAGCAGGCCATTCGCGCCGCGCGGGCGCTGGGCTTCACCGTCATCACCGAGGTGGGGAAGAAGGACGAGGCACGGGAGCTGGACCCCGTCGCCGCCCGGGCGCAGCTGGAGGCTGACCTGGCGGCGGGCGCGGCCGCGGTGATCCTCGAGGGGCGCGAGTCGGGGAAGGGCGTGGGCGTCTATGACCGGGAGGGCCGGCTGAAGCTGGATCTGGTGGAGCGGACCGTCTCCGGGCTCCCGGACCCGGGGGTGATCCTGTGGGAGGCGCCGCTGAAGGCGCAGCAACAGGAGCTCATCGCTCTGTTCGGGCCGAACGTCAACCTGGGAAATGTGGCCCCGGATGAGGTGATCGCCCTGGAGGCGCTGCGGCGTGGGCTGCGGGCCGATACCCTGCGGCTCGCCCTCGCCGGGCGGGGGCGCTGACGGGGGTACAGCCCGCCGTGCACCCGCGCTTGCCAGACCGACGGCCGCCGGCCTCAGGCCGGCGGCCTTCGCCTGCTGTCTGGGCACTTCCTGCCCACGGCTCACAGCCCAGTGCCTACCGCGGTTTCACCATCGCGTCGGGTTCCACCCACTGCAGCTGCCCGTCGCGGTACTGGTCGCCGCCGTGGGCGTCGTTGATGCAGATCGTGGGGAAGTCCTTCACCGTGAGCCGGCGGACCGCCTCGGTGCCCAGGTCCGCGTAGGCGATCACCTCTGCCTTCTCGATGCGCTTGGCCAGCAGCGCCCCCGCGCCGCCGGTGGCGGCCAGGTAGACCGCCCCGTTCTCCACCAGCGCGGCCTTCACGTCCGGGCCCCGGTAGCCCTTGCCGATGACCGCCTTCACCCCCTGCCTGAGCATGGTGGGGGTGTACTTGTCCATGCGGTACGAGGTGGTGGGGCCTGCCGAGCCTACGGCCTGGCCGGGCTTGGGCGGGGTGGGGCCCACGTAGTAGATCACGGCGCCCTGCGGATCGAAGGGGAGCGGGCGCCCCGCCTCCAGGTCTTCCACCATTCGCTTATGTGCGGCGTCGCGGGCGGTGTAGATGGTGCCGGTGATGTAGACCTCGTCGCCGGAGCGGATCGCCCTGGCCTGCTCCGGGGTGATCGGTGTGGTGAGATAGTGCCTGGCCATCACAGCACCACCTCCTTGTGCCGGTGCGCATGGCACTCGATGTTCACGGCGACCGGCAGCGCGGTGATGTGGCAGGCCATCGTCTCGATGTGCACCGCCAGCGCCGTCACCTTGCCGCCCAGTCCCATCGGGCCCACGCCGAGCTTGTTGATCTCGGTGAGCAGTTCCTGCTCCCGGGCCGCCCACTCCGGGTCGGGATGCGGCTGGCCCACGGGGCGCAGCAGGGCCTTCTTGGCCAACAGGGCGACCTTGTCGAAGTTGCCGCCGATGCCGACGCCCACCACCAGCGGCGGGCATGCATTCGGGCCGGCCGCGGCTACGGTCTCCACGATGAACCGCCTGGCCCCCTCCCAGCCGGCAGAGGGCGGGAGCATGCGCAGCTGGCTCATGTTCTCCGCACCGCCGCCCTTGGTCATCACGCGGATGTGCAGCTTGTCGCCCGGGACGATGTCGGTGTAGATGAAGGCCGGCGTGTTGTCGCCAGTATTCTTCCGGCGCAGGGGGTCGTCCAGGATTGACTTGCGCAGGTACCCTTCCTGGTACCCCCTGGCCACGCCCCGGTGGATCGCCTCATAGAGGTCGCCGCCCACCAGGTGCAGGTCCTGGCCGACCTCGAGGAAGACCAGGGCGTTGCCGGTGTCCTGGCACATGGGCACCTGCTCGCTCTGCGCCAGTTCGGCGTTCTCGGCCAGCTGCACGAGCACCGCCTGGCCCACCGGCGACCGCTCGTCTTTGCGGGCTTTCTCCAGGGCGGCCGCCACGTCGGGTTCAAGGGTGTAGTTGGCCTCCATCACCATGCTAGCGACGGCGTCCGCGATCTTGTCGACGTGGAGTTCACGCACCATGGCACTCGCCTCCGGCTATTTGCGCAGGCCGAGCTTGTAGGCCATTGCGGCCCGCTTCAGGTTCTGAATCGCCTCGGTCGGATTCAGGTGCTTCGGACAGGCCTCGACGCAGTTGAAGATGGTGTGGCAGCGGAACACGCCGTACTCGCTGGCCACGATCTCCAGCCGCTCCCGCTTGGCCGTATCGCGCGAATCCATGAAGAAGCGGTTCGCCCAGTTGAGGGCGTGCGGCCCCAGGTACTCCTCGTTGTTGGCCGCGCTCGGGCAGGAGGAGTAGCAGGCCCCGCAGAGGATGCAGTCGATCTCCTTGTTGTACTTCGCCCGGTCCTCGGGGCTCTGCAGCCGCTCACGGTCGCCGGCTGGCTCGTCGTTGATGAGCCACGGCTTCACCCGGGCGTAGTTCTCCCACAGCTTCGTCTGGTCCACCACCAGGTCCTTGATCACCCGCATGTGCGGCAGGGGTGATACCGTGACCGTGTCACCCTCGAGGGCGCTCTTCACCTGCACCCTGCAGGCCAGGGCGTACCGGCCCGAGATGTACATGGCGCAGGAGCCGCAGATGGCCTCGCGGCAGCTGTAGCGGAAGGCCAGCGAGCCGTCCTTGTTCTCAAACACCCAGAGCAGGGCCTCCAGTACCGTCATGCCTTCCCGGTACGTTACCGTGAAGGTGTCGTAGTGGTGCTGTTCGTCCTTTTCCGGGTCATAGCGGAAGACCCGCAGCTTGAAGTCCTGCATCGTCTGGTCACACCCCCTTTAGTACTTCCGCGCCTGCGGCTGGTAGCGGGTGATGGTGACCGGGCTGTAGTCCAGCCGCACGCCGTCGGGCGTGTGGAAGGCCAGGGTGTGCTTGAGGAAGTTCTGGTCGTCCCGCTCGGGGAAGTCGCGGCGCGCATGCGACCCGCGGCTCTCCTTCCGGGCCAGCGCCCCCGCGGCGATGGCCTCGGCCACGTCGATCATGCCACCCAGTTCGTAAGCCCGGATGAGCTCCATGTTGTAGACCTTGCCGGTGTGGCGCACCCGCACG
>NZ_JBFNEH010000067.1:0-14714 GCF_040797425.1 Symbiobacterium sp.
CCACGGCCCCCACCACTACCAGACTACGAAGCGCCAGTCCGACCCTGCGGCCCTCGCCAGGCAGCGGAACAACGACATGGTCAAGATCGGCCTCTCGCAGCGGAACGGGGTGACCCTCGTGGAGGTGCGTCCCGAGGACCTGCGGTTGGACCGCATGCTCCAGCTGATCCCTGAGGGCGTTCCGCTCCGCCCGCTGCACGGCCTGGGGAAAGTGATCAGCTTCCTGGAGCAAGAGTGCGCCCGGTACCGTCATCAGTTCGGAATCCTGGACTGACACCCGGACCCCCGTCGCCCGGAAAGGGAGACGGGGGCTTGTGCTTGATCGCCGCGCCGGGCGGGAAGAGATGTGACAGGGGCCAGGGCATCCGCTCGACCGCCGCGCGACCATCGACGGTCGCCAGGACCGCGAGGCAGGTTCCTAAGAAATTCCAGGGAAATCTTGCCCCATATTTTCGGGCCGATAGGGGGAAAATCTGCCCCCTATCTCCCCGCGACGGCCGCCGGGAGGGGTCCTGCCAGGGAAAGCCCCTGTCGATCGCCGTCGATCTGGGCGACAAATGCGTCGAAGTCTGTCTAACCGGCCCGATGCGGAACGCTTCGGGTGGCGGAAATGGGGAGTTCGGGCCCCCTAATCGCCGAAAAATAGGGGGAAATTCTGCCCCCTGTTTTCCTGTCCACCTGCCGGGCAGCACAGGGTACTCCAGGCAGGCTCCCGACGTGCCTCCCGAAAGCCGAGGGCGCCCCGGTGGGGTCGCCGCAGCTTCCCGGGTTCGCTCCGCCACCGTAGCCCCGCACGCATCGAGACGGCGGGTCGGTTCGCCGTCGCATCCCGTCCGGGGCCGGCGCGCCTCCGGCGACGCCAGGGCGCCCCGAACCGGCACGAGGGGACGACCACGCATCGTCCCCAGGGCCGATGGGCCACTTCCCCCGAGGCCGAGTGGGCGCATGCCCCATCGACCCACGAAAGACTTCCCCCCGAGCCGATGTGGCCGGAGCCCCTTCCCGGTATGCTCAGAGCGAACGCACCGGAAGGAGGCTGCCCGCATGGTACTCCTGATCTGCGCCGCGCTGCTCATCGTGATGCTCTTCCCGCCCACCCCGGTCGAGGAGCGCCGGCGGGAGCTGCAGCACGGGTTCAACCTCGGTATCTGGAACTCGTCCACCGAGGGCGAGTACGCGAAACGCCCCGCCCGGGGATGGAGCCCCGGGGCGGGGCGGTAGCATGCGCTCGTCGGCGGCGGTGGGGGCTCCACCCCGGCGGCCTCCAGCGCCTCGAGCGAGGCACGCAGGGGGTCGGAGAGGGCCTCCCCGTGGACATTCATGAGCCGGGGCTGCTCGAAGAGCCAGTGATCGCAGACCCCCCTACAGAACCGCCCGGAGGAACGCCACCGTGCGGGGGTGCGCCGGCTGGGTGAAGATCTGCTGCGGCTCGCCCTGCTCGACGATGAGACCCTCGTCCATGAAGAGCACCCGGTCGCAGACCTCCCGGGCGAAGCCCATCTCGTGGGTGACCACCACCATGGTCATGCCCGCGAGCGCCAGCGCCTTCATGACCTCCAGTACCTCTTTCACCATTTCCGGGTCGAGGGCCGAGGTGGGCTCGTCGAACAGCATCACCTCGGGGTTCATCGCCAGGGCCCGGGCGATGGCCACGCGCTGCTTCTGGCCGCCGGAGAGGCTGTCGGGATAGGCGTGGGCCTTGTCCTTCAACCCCACCCGCTCCAACAGCTCCAGCGCCTTGGCCTCGGCGGCCTCGGGCGTGAGGCGGCGTGTCAGCACGGGCGCCAGGGAGACGTTCTTCAGCACCGTCATGTGGGGGAAGAGGTTGAAGTGCTGGAACACCATGCCCACCCGCTGCCGCAGCCGGTTCACGTCGAAGCCCGGGGCGGTGATCTCCTCGCCATCCACCTCGATGGTACCCCCGGTGGGTGTCTCCAGGAGGTTCAGGCAGCGCAGCAGGGTCGACTTGCCGGAGCCGGACGGGCCGATGAGTGCGACGACCTCGCCCCGCCCGACGTCCAGGTCGATGCCCCGCAGCACCTCGAGCTTGCCGAAGGACTTCTGCAGGTTCCTAACGCGAATCACTCTTGCCCATCCTCCTCTCCAGCACCTTGACCAGCTGCGACGTGATGCCGGTCAGGATGAGGTAGTACATCGCCGCCACCAGCAGCGCCGGGAACACGGCGAAGTGTGCGGTGCCCACCGTCTTCGACTTGAACATGATGTCGGCGATGCCCAGCACCGAGATGACCGATGACTCCTTGATGAGCGAGGCGAACTCGTTGGCCAGCGGCGGCAGCGCCCGGCGCAGGGCCTGGGGCAGGATGATGTACCACATCGTCTGGCCGAAGGAGAGGCCGAGGGAGCGCCCGGCCTCCATCTGGCCCCGGTCGATGGACTCAATCGACCCGCGGGCGATCTCCGCCACGTAGGCGCCGCTGTTGAGCGAAAGGGCGATAATGCCCGCCGTCAGCCCGGGCAGGTCGATGTTAAATAGGAAGGTCGGGCCATAGTACATCAGGTACAGCTGCACCAGGAACGGCGTGCCCCGCACGACCTCCACGTAGAGGGTGAACAGCCAGTAGATGATCCGGAGCAGCGGATGCTTCGGCTTCTGGCTGCGCACGAGGCCCACGATGCAGCCGATGATCGTGCCGAACAGGATGCCGAGGGCGGAGACCAGGAGGGTGATCTTGACTCCCTCAAAGATAACCGGAATAAACTTCGGGATCACGTCCCAGCGCATGAGTGCTCTCCCCTCAAAAGGCCCCCAGATCGCCTGTTCCCGGGCGACCTGGGGGCCGGGTGCTGGGCAAGCTTGCTACTCGCCCTTGTACTCCGGCGGCGGTGCCACCTCGTATTTCTCGATCAGCTGATCGATGGTGCCGTTCTCCTTCAGCTTGGCCAGGATCTCGTTCAGGGCCTCCCGCAGTTCGTCGTCGCCCTTCCGGATGGCGATGGCGTTCTCCTCCCGGGTCAGCTCGAAGGCGACCGTGAGGCCGGGCTGGGATGCAGCGTAGTTCTTCACCACGGCGTAGTCGCCCACCACCGCATCGAGGCGGTTCGAAACCAGGTCGAGCACGGCGGCCTCAAACAGCTCGTAAGACCGCACCTCGGTCCCTTCCACTTCCTTGGCCGCGACCTCGCCGGTGGTGCCCAGCTGCACGCCGACCCGCTTCTCGCTCAGGTCCTCGGCCTTGGCGATCTTCTCCGCGTCCCCGCCCCGGATCAGCACCGACTGGGCGGTCATCCAGTAGGGATCGGTGAAGTCGACCGACTCGAGGCGGTCGGGGGTGATCGTCATGGCGGAGATCACCATGTCGGCCTTGCCGGCGGCGAGGTCAAGGAGCAGCGTGTCGAAGATGCCCTCCTTGATCTGCAGCTCCACGCCCAGCTCGGCGGCAATCGCCTCGGCCAGCTCCATCTCCCAGCCGACGATCTTATCCTTGCCATCGATGAGGGCGTGATACTCAAACGGCGGGTAGTCGGCGCTGGTGGCCACCACGATCTTACCCTGGGACTTGATCTCCTCCAGGTGGTTCGCCGGGGTCTCGTTCTGCGGGGTTCCCGTCTCGGGGGTCTCAGTCTGCGAGGCCTCCTGCTGTCCGTTCTGCTGCGCCGGGACGTTGCTGCTCTGCCCTGACTGCGCACCGCCGCAGGCAGTCAGCGCCAGGGCGAGGATCAGCCCCGCGGCCAGGGCGCGAATCTGCTTCATCTTCATCTTCCCCTTATGCCTCTGTTCTCTAAGACGTCGAGAAAGAATATACACCCGGTCGTATATATATGCAAGTCCCGGGCACGAAAAAGAGCATATGGAAATTATCATTGGTGATGAAAAATAAGGGTGCAGGGGGCGAGACGGACGTCTCGCCCCCTGCGTGTGCTGACGGAGGGCCACCACCCCTCCGTCGGGGAAGTCCGTGCTGGATGAGGGGCCACCCGTTCCCTCGTCCAGCTCCCGGCCGGGTCACCACTCCGGCCGGGGTTGTGGCCGCTTCCGGCTAACCGCACCGCTACAGCCAGCCTTCTGCGACCACGGGTCGCCTGGATGGCGACTACATGTGATTATATCATGTATCCCTGAGTGGCGCGAGACTCATTTTTCGCTATCTGTACTTTATCAACAGTCCCATCTAAGGATAGGTCTGGATGCCGTCACGCGGCGGCAGGCCGGAGTCGACGCGCCGGCCCCTGCGGCGCAGAGCCTGCGCCGCAGGGGCCCAGCCTCACTCCTCGGTGACGGTCACCGATTCGATGTGGACGTCCTCCAGGGGCCGTGACCGTTCCCCTCCGAACGACAGCGTCACGGGCACCGAGGCGATGGCCTGCACCACGTCCATCCCCTCCGCCACCCGGCCGAACTGGGTGTAGTGGGGATACTGGTTCAGCCCGGCCGCCTGGGGGCCTGAGCAGATGAAGAACTGGCTGCCGTTGGTGTTGGGGCCCGCGTTGGCCATGGCGACGATGCCGGGTTCGTAGGGGTGGCGCGGCGGCAGCTCGTCGGGAAACGTGTAGCCCGGGCCGCCCCGGCCGGTGCCGGTAGGGTCGCCGGTCTGGATCATAAAGGGCTTGATCACCCGGTGGAACTTCACCCCGTTGTAGAAGCCCTGCCGGGCCAGGAAGACGAAGTTGTTGACGGTGAGCGGCGCCTCGTCCGCCAGCAGCTCGATCACGATGTCACCCTTGCTGGTCTTGAGGGTGGCCCGGTACCGCTTCGCGGGGTCGATCTCCATCGGGGGCGGTGCGCTCCACTGTTTCGCCACGTAGATCCTCCTTCTCCTGAACACGGATATCTTGCGCCGGGATCGCGATGGTGATGCCGTTCTCCCGGAAGGCCCGCAGGATCTGCATGTTCAGCTCGTCCGTCACGCGGAACCGGTTGGTGTACGAGTCGACCCAGCAGCTCATGAAGAGGTTCAGCGAGTAGGTGTCGAAGGTGGTAAGCCAGACGCCGGGGGCCGGATCTTTCAGCACCTCGGGATGGCTCTGCATCACGTCGAGCAGGATCTGCTTGGCCTTCTCCACGTCGGTGTCGTAGGTGACGCGGATCGTCTGCCGGATCGCCGCCTGGGGCGTGGGCAGCGCGTAGTTGATCACGCGCGTGTTGGCCATGTCCTTGTTGGGCACCACCAGGGCCGTGCCGTCAAACTGGCGGATGCGGGTAGTGCGCAGGCCGATCTCCGTCACCACGCCCACCCGTCCGTCGGTGAGCTCGATCCAGTCGCCCACCCGGAAAGGCCGGTCGATGACGATCGCCAGGCCGCCCAGCATGTTCGACAGCGTCTCCTGCGACGCCAGGGCGAGGGCCGCGGAGGCGACGCCGGCGGTGGCGATCAGGGCGGAGATCGAGATGTTAAACAGATCCAGGATGATTGAGAAGGCGAAGAAGTAGATGATGATCATGGCCGCCTTCTTCACCATCGGCCCGAGCTCCCGGTCCCAGGTGCCGCCGCTCCGCCCGGCCAACTCGCTCAGGTACCAGTCCAGGGCCGCCGCGATCAGCGCGTTCACCAGCACGGCGACGGCCCACACCATCAGCGCCTCCACGATCCTCGCGGCGATCGTGAACTGCACCAGGTACCGCCCGCCGGCCTGGAAGGCGGGGATGGCGCTGCCCAGCGAGGTCAGGGCGAGGCGCAGGCCCAGGGCGAAGATGACCCAGCGCACGGCCGGCGTTCCGGCCTCCGCCAGGCGGTCGTCCAGGGTGGTCTCCGACCGGTTGACCAGCCGGTTCGCAACCCACCGCAGAAGCCGCTTGGCCAGCCGGGCCACGAACCAGGTCACCAGCAACTGGCCGGCGAAGACCGCCCAGGCGACCCAGTGCGCCGCCAACGCGGCGCGCACGCTCTGCAACCAGAGGTCCACGACGATTCCTCCGTATCACGCTTGGTCTTTTCACATAGTAAAGGTAATCGGCGGGGTTCTTCAACCCCGCCGTTTCCATCGTGCCAGATTACCGCCCGCCGCTTACGGCTCAATGAGTCCCTGCTCCACCAGGAAGTCGCGCGCGACCTTCTCCACAGGCTCCTCCAGCGAGTCGACCCGGTAGTTGAGCTGCTGCATCTTCTCGTCCGGCAGCAGGCCACCCAGCTCGTTCAGCAGGTCCAGGATCTCGGGGTGGGCCTCCACCGCGTCCATCCGCACCACGTACGCCCCGTTGTACGGCGGGAAGAAGTGCTTGTCGTCCTCGAGGATGACCATGTCGAACTCCACCAGCTTGCCGTCGGTGGCGTAGGCGTCGATCACCTGGATCTCGCCGGTCTCGATCGCCTTCCAGCGCAGCCCCGTCTGCATGGTGGCCACGCGCTTGAACTCGAAGCCGTAGGTCTCCACCAGCGGGTAGTAGCCGTCCACCTGTCGCCCCATGAACTCGTTGGTGGTGCCGAAGACCAGCTGATCGTCGACCACCAGCAGATCCGAGTAGGTCTTCAGGTTGTACTTCTCCGCAATCTCCCTCGGCACGGCCAGGGTGTACGTGTTGTTCATCCCCAGCGGCTCGCTCCACGTGATGCGGAACCTTTCCTCGAACTCCTTTTTCACCTGCTCGTGGAGTTTGGCCGGGTCAGCGATGGGCTCGGTGTGGCCCAGAATCGGCCCGTAGGCCGTGCCGTCGTACTCGGCGTAGAGCGTGATTTCGCCGTTCTTCAGCCCGTTGAAGTTAACGGACGTGCCGCCGAGGCTGTGCTTGCGCTCGACCTTCAGGTCGGTGCGGTTCTCGATGAGCTGCGCGGCGATCTCGCCGAGCAGGATGCTCTCCGTGAAGTCCTTGGAGCCGACGACGATCGTGTCGCCGGTCCCCTTGGAAGCCGAGGCCCCGCCGCACCCCGCCAGCAGGGCGACGGAGAGGAGAAGTCCGGTAGCTGCGCAGAACAGACGGTGCTTCAACACTGTCTGATCATCCCTCCTTCGTAGGATTGCGTCGGGGTTCCCACGGGGTCAGGCCTCGCGGGGGGCCCTGCGGTCGCGCCTTCCACGGGTCCTGTTGCGCCCCGCCGCAGGCGGCGCCCGTGGCGTCGGCGCCTTGGCCGTTCCGCTGTTCGGGGCCCGGCGCAGCCTTCACAGCGGCGCGCCCCCGTAGTCTGCGTTTCGCTACGCCTGCCGCAGCCCCCGGGGCGTGAGCCGGCGCTCCAGGGCGCTCATGCCCGCGTCGGCGAGGATGGCCAGCAGCGCGGCCGGCAGTGCGCCGGCGAGGATCATCTTGTCCTGCACCCGGTCGATGCCGGCGAAGATCTCGGAACCCAGCCCTCCGGCCCCGGCCAGCGACATGATCGCCGCGGTGCCGATGGACATCACCACGGCCATGCGGATGCCCACCATGGTCACCGCCAGCGCCAGGGGCAGCTGCACGATGCGGAAGATCTGCCACCGGGTCATCCCCATGCCCGTGGCCGCCTCGATCACGGCCGGGTCGATGGAGGTGATGGCCGTGTAGGTCTGCCGGATGATCGGCATCAGGCTGTAGAGGAAGAGGCAGAAGATGCCCGTGGCGGGGCTGAGCCCGAAGATGAGCATGGCGAAGCCGATCAGCGCCAGGGCGGGGATCGTCTGGATGGCGTTGGTCACCCAGAGCACCGGCTCCGCCAGCCTGCGGAACCGGCTGATCAGGTAGCCCACGGGCACGCCCACCGCCACGCCGTAGAGGACCGCCACGAGGGCCAGTTTCACGTGCTGCACGGTGAGCCCCAGGAGCCGGGGCCACTGATCCCCGACGTAGGTGATCAACTCCTGCAACAGTTGCATGTTCCGAGTGCCCCCTTTCTACACCTGGAGGCCGCGCGGCGTGACCTTCCGCTCCAGGTAACCCAGCAGGAAGTCGGCCAGCAGCGCCATCAGCGTCACGGGGACGCCCCCGGCCAGGATGAGCCTGGGCGAGACCATGGCAAAGCCGCTGATGATCGGCTCCCCCAGGCCGCCGGCGCCCACGTAGGCGCCCAGCGTCGCCCAGCCGATGATGAGCACCGTGGAGGTGCGGATGCCGCTCATGATCACCCGGAAGGCGAGGGGCAGCTCCACGAACAGCAGCATCTGAAAGGCCGTCATCCCCATGCCGCGGGCGGCCTCCTTCGCCGCCGGGTCCACGCTCACCAGGCCCTTGTAGGTGTTGCTCAGGATTGGCAGCAGCGCGTAGAGGAACAGGGCCGCCAGCGCCGGCCGGCTGCCGATGCCCATGAGCGGGATCATGAACGCCAGCAGGGCGATGGCCGGCAGGGTCTGGAACATCCCCACCACCGCGATGATCGGGTCGGCTGCGCGCCGGTTCCGGCTGAGCAGGATGCCGCCGGGCACGGCCACCAGGGTCGCCAGCAGCACAGCCGACAGCGAGAGCGTCAGGTGCTGCAGGGTGAGCTCGCCGAGCTTCTCCCAGGTGATCATGCCGTCGCCCCCCTGGCCTCGGCGGTGCGGGAGAGGGTGCCGACCAGCGAGGTGTTGGTCACCAGCCCCTTCAGCCGGCGCTGCTCATCCACCACTGGCAGGAACTCCAGCCGGCCCAGGAGCATGCGCTGGATGGCCAGGGTTACCGGCTGGTCGGGCGTGACGGTGGCCAGGTTGGTCTCCATCACCTCGCCCAGCGTGCGATGGCTGGCGATGCCCCGCTCGATGGCCCGGGCGGTCACGATGCCCAGCAGCCGCTCCTCCTCGTCGACCACCAGCACGGAGTTGACCCGCCGCTTGCGCATGGTGGCCACCGCCTCGGCCAGGCCGAAGTGGGGCGGCGCCGCGACCGGGTTCCGGATCATGATGTCGGCCACCGTGAGCGTCTCGGCCGAGGCCACCAGCCGGTCGCGGCCGATGAACTGCGCCACGAACTCGTCCTTGGGGTTCCGCAGCAGCTCATCCGGCGTGGCCACCTGGTGGATGCGGCCGTCCTTCATCACCACGATGCGGTCGGCGAGCTTGAGCGCCTCGTCCATGTCGTGGGTCACGAAGACGACGGTCTTCTTCAGCTTCGCCTGCAGCCGCTTCAGCTCGTCCTGGAGGGTCTCCCGCGTGATCGGGTCCAGCGCGCCGAACGGCTCATCCATCAGGATCAGGTCCGGCTCCGCCGCCAGGGCCCGGAGCACGCCCACGCGCTGCTGCTGACCGCCGCTCAGCTCGCGCGGATAGCGGTCGCGGTAGACGGCGGGATCGAGGTTCACCATCTGCAGCAGCTCGTCGACCCGCCTCGCCCGGCGGGCCTTGTCCCAGCCCAGGAGCCTGGGCACCAGCTCGATGTTCTGGGCGATGGTCAGGTGCGGGAACAGGCCCACTTGCTGAATGACATAGCCGATGTTGCGCCTGAGCTCCACGGGGTTGACCGTGGAGATGTCGCGCCCGTCCACGTAGATCTTGCCGGACGTCGGCTCGTGGAGGCGGTTGATCATCTTCATGGTGGTCGTCTTGCCGCAGCCGGAGGGGCCGATCAGGCAGACGAACTCGCCGCGCTCCACGTGCAGGTTCAGCTCCGCCACCGCCTTCGTGCCATCAGGGTAGACCTTCGTTACATTCTCAAACCGAACCATGAACATCCCCCTTCTGTCACTCAGCGTTGGGCTGTTCGGTCAAAAGCCGACAACCTCATATTATATACATGGGTTGTCAGTTGTCAACTCCGGTGGGAGGGTGTGGGCGCCCTGGCCAAGTATGACTTTTGCGACAGTTTCCCGGAGTCAACAGCCCCAGGGATGCGAAGGGCTGCCGCCCTGGTCCTCATGGCCAGGTGGCAGCCCAGATCCCCTTGGGGGCGGTACCCGCAGAACCGCATGCCGATGCCCGCTCTCTTCGGGGAAAAACCGAATACCGCCCGCGTCACCCGTCCCCCTTGGGGGCGGCGGTGGCCGAAAGCAGCTCACGACAGCGCTGGCGGGCGGCGTCAGAGCCCACGATCGTCAGCACGTCGCCGGCCTCGAGGCGCATGTCGGCCGGGGGTGAGAAGATCTCCTCCTCGCCGCGGATGATGGCCACGGCGGTGACGCCCGTAGAAGAGCGCAGCCGGATCTCGCCCAGCGACCGGCCCACTGCCCACGAGCCGGGTTCGAGTACCAGCTCGTCCACGTGCCGGGTGCCCACGGCGCCGGCCGCGGTCTTCAGCAGCCGGTCCAGCGCGCTCTCGATCTGTTCATCCAGCCGCTTCCGCTCCCGCAGCAGCTTGCGAAGCTCCCGGATCTCCTCCTCCACCCGCCACTGCGATGCGACCGAGTCCACATACTCCTGTGCGGCTACCTGCGAAACGATCCGGATGCCGGACCCGGCCACGGCCTTGACGACCCCTCGCTCATGCAGAATTGCCACGGCCCGGCGAATCGTCTCCGGCGACACCTGGTAGGTTCCGGCCAGGCTCGACCGGCCCAGCAGACGGGTGCCCTCCGGGAGTTCGTTGCTCGCGATGCGCCGTGCCAGATCCAGTGCGATGGCCTCGTACCGCGCCATCCCGGCTTGGTCCCGCTTCACTCGCGTCAGCTCCCCTGTAGCTTCTTGCGCGTCCATCGTATCACATGCCAGAAAAGCTGCAAGGGGCTCCTTTCCAGAGGCGGCCGCTTGCCCGTGCTGCGGTCGCCGGCACCCGAGAGAGCCGCCGGCCAGCCGGCCTACCCCCGCTCCTGCGGCCGCCAGAGCAGCCGGCAGTTCTGCACGCTCAGCAGGTAGTACGCGCCGTAGATCAGGGCGAAGACGCCCAGGGTCGCCAGGGCCGCGGGCCCCACCGCCTCGTACCCCGTCTCCCCCTTCAGAGCTCGGTTCAGGGCGGTGAGCGCCACGGCCGAGTGCAGCAGGGCCACCAGCACCGGCGTCAGGAAGTAGAGCCCCACCTGCCGGGCGATGGTGCCGTCGATCATGGCATCGTCGGCGCCCAGCTTCTGCAGCACCGCGAACCGCTGCCGGTGCTCCAGGGCGTCGGTCACCTGCTGCAGGGCCAGCAGCGTGGCCGAGATGAGGATGAACATGATCCCCACATAAAAGGAGAAGAAGATGAAGATCGCCTCGATCATGTAAGTCTGCCCCAGGACCTCGGCGCGGGAACTCACCCAGATTCCCTGCTCGAAGGGCCGCGCAGACACCCAGGCGTTGACGGCGTCCGACAGGCCGGCGGGCTCCCCTCCCGGCACCTCGGCCACCAGATACCGCAGGCCCCGGTCCGGGTCTTCCTGCAGCAGGGCCTTCGTCACCTCGTCGGGCACCACCAGGAGCGGCCCGTAGCCGGCGACGTCGGAGCCCATCTGCTCCTGGAAGACCTGCGTTGATGCCGGCTGCAGTGTGGCGCCCGCCACCGTCACCGCGTGGCCCGCCGCAAGGGCACGCACCCACGCGGCATGGCTTCGCTCTGCATCGGTGTGACCGCCGTTGACGTGCACCAGGTAGCCGCCCGCAGGCAGGGGTACGTCGGGGTAGCCCTTGAGGGCCCGCAGGCTCCGGTACGCCGAGTACGGCATGGCCCGCACCGCGATCCAGGCCATGTAGTCGATGTCGGTGTCCGCCAGGAGGCGCTCGGCGTCGTCGTGCAGCATCAGGTCGGCTCCGCGCAGGTCGGTGTCGACCACCACGACGTCCACCACCTGGGCGTCGCCCACGCCGTGCGCTGCGAACACCGCCCGCAGGCCGCTCAGGTCCGTGTCCGGCTCAAGGGCCCGGGCGACGTAGCTGAAGGGTGCATCCTCGCCCAGGGCGCCCCGGACCACCGCGCCCAGGCTGAGGCCGGTGGACATGGCGCAGACCGTGAAGGTCAGCATGAGGGCGACCGTGGCCAGCATCGCCGCGTGGGTGTTGATCTTGCTGGTCACCTGCCGGTAGAGGAAAAGGTTCAGCCCCCGGGCGAGCCATCCCCCGGTGCGCCTGCGGGCGCCGCTAAGCAGTCCGGCCAGGGCGGCGAAGAGCAGGTAGGTGCCCGCCACCCCCAGTGCCACGCCCAGCGGGATGCGGCGGTCGGTGGGATCCAGGCCGGTGGTGCGGCTCACCTGGTCGGCGAGCCAATAAGCCGTCCCGAGCGTCGCCACGCAGAGCAACCCCGCCGCCACGGCCAGCGTCCGGCTCCGCACCCGGATCTCCTCGTTCTTCCGCGCATCGTGGATGAGCTCGATCAGCCGCTGCCGGTAGACCCCGGCGGATTGCCACAGCGCCACCGCCAGGAACATCGCCCCGTAGAGCACGAGCGTGGCCGCTGCCGCGCGGGGCGAGAAGACGAAGCTCCGCTCCACCACCGTCACGTGAAACGCCCGCTCCACCAGCAGCCCGAACGCCTGGGAGGCGGCGACGCCCGCCGCGACACCCACCCCCAGGGCCGAAAGGCCGATGGCCGCGACCTCCACCAGCATCATCACGGCCAGGTGGCCCTGCTCCATGCCCAGGAGCAGGTAGGTGCCCAGCTCCCGGCTGCGCTTCCGCACGATCACCCGGTTGGCGTAGAAGACCAGCAGGGCCACAACGCCCGTCATGATGGCCGATACCCACTCCATGGCCCCGACGGCGCCCCGGGCCAGGCGCCGCTGGCTCTCGGACAGGCTGAGGAAGGCAGGCTGGTCGGGCACGGAGTTAAAAACGTAGAAAATCGCTACAGCAAACACCAGGGTCATGAAATAGATGCCGTAGTCTCTGAGGCTGCGCCGCAGGTTCCGCCAGGCCAGCTTAGCGTACATCGGCCTCGCCACCCCCCAGCTCGGCCAGCACCGCGAGGATGCGATCGAAGAAGCGCTGCCGCGGCGAGTCGCCGCGCACCAGTTCGCCGAAGATCCGGCCGTCCTTGATGAAGAGGATCCGCTGACAGTAGCTGGCGGCAACGGGGTCGTGGGTGACCAGGATGATGGTCGTCTGCAGATCCCGGTTCAACTCGGCCAGCGCCTCCAGCAGGCTCCGGGCCGCGCGGGAGTCGAGGTTTCCGGTGGGCTCGTCGGCTAGCACCAGGTCCGGCTCCGTGATGAGGGCCCGGGCGGCGGCGGCCCGCTGCTTCTGGCCACCTGACACCTGGTAGGGAAACTTGTCCAGCGCATCGGCGATGCCCAGCCTCTCCGCCATTTCGGCCACGCGCCGGTCGATTTCGCCCGCCGGCGCCCCGGCGATGGAGAGGGCCAGGCCGATGTTCTCCCGGAGCGTCAGGGTGTCCAGCAAGTTGAAGTCCTGGAAGATGAAGCCCAGCCGTTCCCGGCGGAAGCGGGCCACCTCCCGGCGTCGGAGGGCCGTCAGTTCCCGGCCGCCGATCCACACCCGGCCGGAGGAGGGTGAGTCGATGGTGGAGATCACGTTGAGCAGCGTCGTCTTGCCCGAGCCGGAGGGGCCCATCACGCCGACGAACTCGCCGCGGTCCACGGCCATGCTGATGCCCCTGAGCGCGTGCGTCACGCTGCCCCGGCTGCCGTACTGCTTCGTGAGGTCTACGACCTCGAGGATCCGCTCTGCCACAGGCACGTTCCGTCCCCTTTCCGATGCTCTCTGGTTCTCGCCCCGCATTCTAGCGGCCGGTCAGCGGGGGAGCCATAGACGCGGTCTTACGATTGCTGGCAGAAACCTTACAATCTCGTAAGCCGGGCTACAGGAATTGCCCCGCTGTCAAGCCCGACCCTGCCCAGCCCCGAGCCCCAATTCAGCACTACCGCAGGTAGACGAACTGCTCATTTCCCGACAATCTCAGAGCAAAGCAATTGCGGAGCGTGGACCTTTCGGGTTCTACTTGGAGCAGACGCGTGAAAGGGGTGAACGAGGATGGAACGGGCAGGCTCCAAGCCGGGCCGTACGGTACGCAGCTTTGCAGACCTGAATCCGCGCTATTACCGGACGGGCATGTGGTCGCATGTGCTCCACCGCATCAGCGGTGTCGCCATCGTATTCTTCCTCCTGATGCATATTTGGGAGATCACTTCGGTGGTGCGCGGCGGCGCGGAGGGATTCACCGCCAAGATGGCCGGTATGGCCGCGCGGGTCTGGGTCATCGGCGAGTGGTTCCTCTTCCTGGCGCTGGTTTTCCACGGCATCAACGGCATCCGGCTGGTTCTGCTGGATCTGGGCTGGGGAGTGCACACGCACAAGCGCAACTTCTGGGTCGTCATGGCCCTCTCTGCCGTGATCATCACCGTCGGCAGCTACTTCTTCGTCATGCGTTTCCTGGCGTACCCGTGGGCGGCCTGAGCCGAACCCGGTAGGAGGTGACTTGGTGTGAAAGGGAGTCTGTGGGCCTGGATCACTCACCGGATCACGGCAGTCGTGCTGGTGGTGCTCGGGGCCATTCATTTTGGCGTCATGCACTTCGTGGACCCCACGGCTGTCATCACCTTCGGCGACAGCCAGATGCGCCTCCAGTCCGCCCTCTACCTGGTGGTTGACGCCGGGTTGCTGGTGACAGGCCTCTACCACGGCCTTAACGGCGTTCGCAACATCATTCTGGACTACTGGCCCGGCGCAGGGCGCGCCGCCGGCTGGATTCTCACCGCGATCGGCGTAGTGGCCGCCGGCTACGGCTCGCTGGCCCTGGCGGCCTTCCTGGCCAACTAGAACGCACCGGGAGGTGTTCCTGGCATGAAAATCAAGCATCGCGTCGCCATCGTCGGTGGCGGTCTGGCGGGCCTCAGGGCCGCCATTGCTGTGCACGACGGCGGCGTCAGCGACGTGGCGATCATCTCGCAGCTTCCCCCGGTCCGTTCGCACTCGGTGGCTGCCGCCGGCGGCATCAACGGCTCGCTGGCCAACCACCCCAACGGCAGGGACGACAACTGGGAGAAGCACGCCTTCGATACCATCAAGGGCTCCGACTACCT
>NZ_JBFNEH010000068.1:0-13703 GCF_040797425.1 Symbiobacterium sp.
GGGGTCGGCGCGCCGGCGCTCGGGGGGCCACCGGACCCGCAGAGCGCCGCAGTACAGGGGTCCCGGCCCCGCCTACTCCCCGTGGGGGCCCTGGCCCAGTGCGTGCGCCATCCCGGCACCCGAGAGCATCGCGCCGAAGTAGCTGAGCAGGGACATGTTGTGCTCCGGCAGGCTCACGAGTACGACCTGGCCCGCCGTAGCCCAGATATCCCGCATCACCATGAACGTCGACACGGGCAGAAGCGCCACCAGCCCGTCGCCCACAAGCAGGTAGACTGCCAGCACCCCCCAGCGCACCCGCACGGGACGCGGCACCGATCCCGCCGGCCACACCAGCGGCAGGACCAGCAGGAACCCGGCCAGCGCCACCAGCGCATGGGACCCGAAGTATCCGCTCCACTCGAACGTGAGGGTCCGCGGATCCAGGATCCCATCTCTCACCGTCCCGGCGGCGAGGATAGCAGCAATTCCACCACAGATCGCAACGAGGTGCATCCCCCACCGAAGCATCCTGCGCCCCCCTCTGGGTCATCCCCTTACGCCTTTTTCTTACTGTACAGACCGTCCCCGCACCGGCTGATGTTCGCGCATGATCCCACCAGGGTACGACGTTGTACGGGCCTCAGGCTACGTCACCCCAGACTCCAGCCCCCGGGGTACCCGCCCCCGGCATGGCCCCGCCACCGGACTCGCCCCGGCGCCGCCCCGCGCCCGGCGTGACCGCGCAGTGAGACCCAGCCGGGCGACGCCCACCGGCACTGCCTCAGGCATGTCCAGGAGATTTCGTACGCCATCCAGAAGACCCAACTTACTAAACGAAACTCCGGGACACCTCGTAACACCTGGTGAAGGCAGGTGAGGCCATGACCGACGAGGACCTGATGCGCCAACTCCAACAGGGGCACCCTGACGCCGTGGAGCCGCTGGTGCGCCGCTATCACAAGCCGCTCACGGCTTACTTCTACCGGCTCTCCCACGACTACCACCTGGCGCAGGACCTGGCCCAGGAGTGCCTCTTCCGGCTGGTCTCCCGCGCCGGCCAGTACCAGTTCCCGCGGCCTGTGAAGCCCTGGGTCTACCAGATTGCCGTCAACCTCTGGCGCGACCACCGAAAGAGCGCCGCCTACCGGCACGGCTCTGCAGCCCTCCCCCTCGACGAGGCGGCGGAGATGCCCGAGGCCGGCCCGCCCCCCGACGACGACGTGGCCAACCGCCTGCTGGCCCACGAAGCCCTGGCGGCCCTGCAGGCACTGCCGCCGCACTTCGCCGAAGTGCTGGTGCTGCGTTTCTGCCAGTGTCTGACCGTACCCGAGATCGCGGCGGCCCTGGAGTTGCCTGAGGGAACGGTGAAGTCCCGCATCTACCACGGACTGCGCCACCTGCGCAGCCGGCTTTCCCGGGAGGTGACGTGCGATGGGCAACCGGCCAGATGCTGACCGCCTCATCCGGGTGCTCGGCTTCGATCCGGCCGAGGCGCTGGACCCTGGCCCAGGCACAGACCTGGCGGCCCCGGTGCCCGGCCCTGCCGAACACACGTGGGCGGGCGAACCTGCGGGAAGTGTGCCGGTGCCGGAAGACGGTGACGAACTCGCCGCCCTGGCCGAGGCCCTGCAGGCGGCGGCCAGGGCGCAGGATGCCGCCTGGCCCGATCCCGATCCCGCCGAAACCCGGCGCCTGGTGGCCGCCCTCACCGCCCTCGTGCCGGCTCCGGAGAGCCCCTTCGCCGCCGAACTGGAGCGCACCTGGGTCCGGCAGCCGGGCTGGCTGGCCCGCACGCTGGCCGCGGTGCAGCCCCAGGTGCGCCTGCTGGAACGCCCCTTCTGGCTCGCCAGCGCCGCCCTGGTCGCCGCGGGCATGCCCCTGCTTTCTCCGGACGTTGCCGCCAGCCTGGGCCTGGACCTGACTTACGGGGCCTTCCTGTTGCTGGTGGCCCCCATCCTGGCCACCCTGGGGGTCGCGCATGCCTTCCGGGGCATCAGCACGGGGATGGCCGAGGTGGAGCTCACGTGCGCGCTCACCCCGGCCCAACTGGTCCTGGGACGCCTTTTCTGGGTGGCCGCCTACGACACGCTCCTCCTGGGCGGCGCCTCGCTGCTCTCGGCCGCGCTGGAGCCCTCCGTCATGCTGGGCTGGCTGGTGCTGGGCTGGCTCCTGCCCATCCTGGTGCTCTCGGTAACCGTCCTCTCCCTCTCCCTCTACGTGCCGCCCTGGGTGGGCGGAAGCGCCGCCCTGGCCCTGTGGCTGCTGATTCTCACCCGGCTGACGCTGGCCCGCGACCTCCCCATCGCCGCGGTCACGGACCCGGTTGTGCTGCTGCCGCTCAGCGCCTTCTGCGCCGGCGGGCTCATCCTGGCCGCCGGCCTGATCGCCCGCACCTGGCCCCGGCTGACCACCCGCCTTGCGGGCCTTGACACGTGGGGGAGGCGGTTCTGATGCTGGAGCTGGCAGACGTCACGGTGCGCCTCGGCGGCGTCACCGTGCTCGACTCCGTCCGCGGAAGGCTGGGCCCGGGGGTGACGCTGCTCACCGGTCCCTCCGGTGCGGGCAAGACCACCCTGCTCCGCACCCTGGCCGGTCTCATCCCTCCGTCCGCCGGGGAGGTGCGGTGGTGGGGACAGTCCATCACGGCGCAGCTCAAGGCCTACCACCGCCGGCTGGGGTACCTTCCCCAGCGACCGGCGACCTATCCGGAGATGACGGTGAGCGGCTTCCTGGACTACCTCAGCGCCCTGAAGGCGCTCCCGCCCGCCCTCGCCGCCCGGCGCCGGGACGAACTGCTGGAGGCGCTGGGCCTCTCCGCCAGGGCGCACTCGGCGTTGCGGGAGCTCTCGGAAGGGCAGCGGCGCCTGGTCGGCATCGTCCAGGCGCTCCTGGGCGACCCGGAGGTCCTGCTGCTGGACGAACCCCTGGAGAGCCTGGACGGCGACAGCCGGGCCCGGGTACTGCAGCTCTGCCACCGCCCCGGGAGGGTCACCCTCCTGGCCACGCACCGCCTGGAACTGGTCCCGCCCGGACTGGTGGCCCACTGGAGCCTGGACGCTGGGAGGCTGGCGGTTGAGTCGTGAAACGGTTCCCGTCCGCGCCTCGTGGTGCCGGAATGAAAAGGGGGCTCTCCCACCTCACGGCACCCCTTTTCCCAGAACCGTCGGCACCGACCGGTCTGCCAGGGGCAGCCCCCACCAGACCGGAGCGACCGGATATCGAAGGGGAGAACGAGACATGAGCATCGTCATCGAAGGACTCCGCAAGGTCTTCCCGGACGGCAAGGTGGCCCTGGACGGTATCCACCTCGAGGTCCGCGGGACATTCGGGCTGCTGGGGCCCAACGGGGCGGGCAAGACCACGCTGATGCGCATCCTCGCCACCTTGATGACCCCCACCGAGGGGCGGGTCACCATCGACGGCATCCCGCTCACCGACCTGGCCGCGGTGCGCCGCCGCCTGGGCTATCTCCCCCAGCGGTTCGGCTTCTATCCGCAGCTCACGGTCCTGGAGACGATGGAGTTCATGGCACACATCGCCGAGGCCCCGGCGGACCGGCCCCGGCTGATGGCCCTGCTGGAGCGGGTCGGCCTGGCCGACCGGGCACGCTCCCGGGTGCGCCAGCTCTCGGGCGGGATGATCCAGCGCCTGGGCATCGCCGCCGCTCTGGTGGGCGACCCCCGCGTGCTGATCGTGGATGAGCCCACGGAGGGGCTGGACCAGGACTCCCGGGTCTCCTTCCGCAACCTCCTGGCGGGGCTGGCGGAAGACCGGACCGTGCTGCTCAGCACCCATATCGTGAGCGACGTGGAGACCACCTGCTCCCGCCTGGCCGTGCTGCGGGACGGAAAGGTGATATTCACCGGCAGTCCCGACCAACTCGCCGCCCGGGCGGACGGGAAGGTCTGGGCGGTGGCCGTGGAGCCCGCCGACTGGTCCCACTTCGAGCAGCGCTTCCGCCCCGTGGCCGCCGTCCGGGAAGCGGGGCTGGTCCGGGCCCGGGTGGTCGCCCACGCGCCGCCTCCGGGCTACCGCGCCGAGCCCGCCGCCCCCACGCTGGAGGACGGCTACGTCTGGGCTCTGCGTACCCGGGACGGGGGTGAGGCGGCGTGAGCATCCCTGGTGTCCCGGCCGCAGCCCACGAAGCCCCGTCCGGCCGCCCCGGGGGGCCGCATGAGGTCCGGCTCGTCTGGCACCTGGCCCGCTGGGAGTTCCGCCTCATCACCCGGGGGCCCGCCTTCTGGCTCGCCGTGCTCGCGGCCGCGAGCGGGACGGTGGACCTGGCGGTGGATGGCGACTTCGGCCCGGCACTGGTCGCCCGCAGACTAGGCGACTGGGTCCTGCTGGTGGGGCCGCTGGTTTTCCTGCCGGCGCTGGGTGCGCTGCGCCGGCGGGATGCCGCCTGCGGCATCCACGAACTGGTCCAGAGCCGCCCCGTGAGCGCCCTGGCTGCCGTCGCCGCCAAGTTCCTGGCCGGCTGGGCCGCCCTCACCGTCACCTGGCTGGTCAGCATGACCGCAGGGGCGGCGGCGCTGGGCGTGGTGCGGCCCCAGGTTCTGCCCTACTGGGCAGACGTGCTCCGGATGAGCGCCCTGCTGACACTGCCGTGTTACGCCTTTGTCACGGGTCTGGCGCTGGCCATGGACGGCCTCACCGGGCGAACCGGCGTCGTGCTGGCCACCGGGGCGCTGGCCGTGGTCGGATCCTGGTTTCTGTCAGGGGCAGTGCTGCGCGGCCAGCTGGCACCGGTCTTCCAGCCCCCCAACTTCTCGGCGGTCTTCGGCCTCGACCCGTACACCGGGCTCATCGCGCTCAACCGGGCGTGGTCCCTGGCCCTGACGGCAGGGCTCCTCGCCCTGGCACTCTGGCTACTGCCCCGCAAGGTCCCGGTGCTGACAACGGCGGCAGGGCGGCGGGTCACCGCATTGCTCTTAGTCTTCCTGCTGGCGGGCGGGGCGGTCAGTGCCGTACCGCTGCTCCGGGCCCCCGCCAGCGTGATGTGGGAGGACGAAGCGCAGGAGTGGGAGATGGCGCAGGTGCGCGCCGCGGCCGCCGGTTCCACTGAGCGGAAGTCGTATTGGGTCCGGCACCGGGTCGAAACCCCCGCCGGTCCCGTGGAAGTCTACCTGGCGCGCGGGTCCGACGAGGCGGCCGTCCCCCTGGCCCAGGCTGCCGCCCGCCTCCTGCCGCACTTCCCGGCGCTGCGGCCGCCCGCGGGCGAACCCCTGCGCATCTTCGAGGGCAGCTTCCTCCGCCAGGCCCGGCTGGAGCAGGGCCACCTGGTGCTGCTGCCCAAGGACGTGGCTACTGCGCGCCGGGGCGGGGAAGGCCGGGCAGACCGGGCGCTGCTCCGGGCCATGGCCGAGGCGTACTGGGCGGATCTGGCGCAGATTCCGGCTTACGTCCCCGGAGTCGTCCAGAACGGCGAGTACTTCGAGTACTTGCCCGGGTTGACCTGGGACGGGGCGGCCGCGCTCTACCACCAGTGGGTCGTCCTGGAGCGGGCGGCGGGCCCGGAGGCGCTGGCGGAAGAGCTGCGGCTCTGGGAAAGCCAGACACGGGATGCGCTGGATCGCGATCCGGACGCCTTCACGACCCTCCACAGTGCGGGGGCGGTTGGCTACGCCAGCAGCGCGCTGGCTGTGGAGAACGCCTTCACCCTCTGGGCCGCCGGCCAGTCCCTGGGGCACGACCGGGTCCTGGCCGCGCTCGAGGAGGCCGCGGCAGCCGTTCCGCCCGTCAGCCTGGGCGGCCCCCTGGGCTGGATCCCCTCCTCGGACGAGTACTGGCAGGTCGTCGCCTCACGGCTGGGCCTGGAGGTCGGGGCCTTCACACCGATCTGGAGGTGATGGGCGTGGGGCGTGAGACCCGTGTGGGAAGGTGACAGCCATGCTCCGCAGCCACCTGCGCACGCTCTTCGGCCCGTGGCACTTCGCGGCGCTGGCGGCCGTCCTGGCCGCTGCCCTGCTCTGGCCGACGGAGAGTGCGGGCGATCGATATCTGCTGCGCTGGTTCGTCGAGCGCACCGAGATCTTCGGGCCGCTGCTGCTAATCGGACTCACCGCGCCCGCCCTGCTCGTGGACGGGCGGGTCGACGAACGGTGGGGCGCCTCTCCTCGGGGGCTCAGGAATCTCTTCCTGCAGCGCTGGGCGCTGGCCGCGGCCTACTACGCGGTGGCGGTGGGCCTCTTCATCTGGATCGCGGGTCCCCGGGCCGGAGACGTGAACGAACTCCGCACTTTCCTCTCCACCCTCGTCTCGGGTGCGCTCTTCTCCGCGGCGTGCCACCTCTTCCACGCCCTGAGCGGCTCGGCCGTAATCGGGTGGTCCGGGGGCCTGGCGGTCTACTTCGTCACCCTGGCCATCGCCACGATCTGGTGCCCGTACGATTCCGTCTACCAACTCTGGCTTCCCTTCGCCGGGATGAGCGACGCGGCGCCGGCGCCCCTGGCCGTGAGCAAGGGCGCCTATGCGCTGGTGGCCCTCCTCCTGCTCTGGGCCAGCGGCCGGCTCCTGGCCGTGCCGGAGCGGTTATTGCGGCAGGGAGAGTGAAACGGGGGCCGCCCCTCCGCGGGTGCGGCCCCTTCCTGTGTCTCTGCAGGTTTTCAGTCGCTCCCGGGGCCCGGGCCCCTCGCGGCTCCGGGCGCGCACATCGCCACAGTCCCAAGGGCTGTCCCTCTCGCCCATGTCCGCCTGGCACCGGGCTCTGTGCCTCTCGCCCCTGTCCGCCCGATCCCGGCGCTGCTCCTCTCACCCATGTCCACCCGATCCCGGACCTGCTCCTCTCTCCCATGTCCCCCCGATACCGGGCCTGCTCCTCTCGCCCACATCGCCTCCGAACCGCGGCGCTCAAGACGCTCCCACCGCCGTGCGCCACAGTCCCTGTGGTCGGCTACAGGCGCGAGGGTCCCAAACTCCGGTACTCTCGCTCAGCGCGGCCGCACCGGGCCAGGCTTCATGGGCACGAGCGGACTGCCCTGCAGGATCTCCTCGACCTCCTCGTACCCCTCGGGGAAGGCGTAATTGTACCGCGCCGGCAGGGCAAACACGTACTGGTCGTTGCGGCCGAGTTCCGTGGGCCCGATGGGGGCGGCGCCGATGTGAAACTCCCCGGCCTCCAGGGCCTCCCACTGCTTCACGGTGAAGACCATGATGGGGATGTCCTGCCGGGGCGCGTCCTCCCGCCACTCGGGATGCCGGATGCGGATCAGCGGCCCGGTCTCGACGGGCTCGCTTCCGCCCACGGGGAGGCCCTCCCACGTCTCAGTCACGACCGTGTAGCCCTCCCAGCTTTCCGGCAGCGAGAGGACGAAGCCGTACTCCCCGTTCCGGTAAGTCACGGGCCCGGGATAGACGTACTCACCCAGCGAGACGTCGCTGATCTGCCAGCGGTCGCCGCTGCGGGTGACGACCAGCGTGATGGCCTGTTTCGCGCTGAAACCGCCCTCAACAACATCCATGCTCGTCATTTCGATGATCTCGCCCTTCACTTCAAAGGCGTCCTCCGACGTGCGGGTCACGGCGAGGATCTCGATCCGGTCGGGCCACGGGCTGGAAACGACCCGCCCGGGCGCGGCAGACAGGTCTCTCTGCCACCGCTCCAGGAGCTCCGGCGAGACCAGGTCGCCGTACTGCTCCCGCATGCCCGCGGCGACAATATCGGGCGGAGCGGTCAGCGAAACGTTCTTCAGCCGCCGGCCGAATTCCTCGACCACGGCGCGGGCGGCCGCCTCGTCGGCCTGCTCCTGGTCGCCCGCCGCTTCCTCAACCTCCTCCGGAGCGGCCGCCCGATCCTCATCCACTGCGGCCTGCTCCGGCGCGACTGCGGACGTCTCCCCTTCCGCCGGGCCCGGCCCCGGGGCGCCTGCCGGTTTCCACAGGGCCGCGGAGAGCGCAACCAACAGTGCGAGGAGAGCGGAAAGCCACTGGTTCATGAGACGACCTCCCTCCAGTTCTTTCCCATTTCCACCCGCTTGGACGGATCTGCCTGGCATTCTGTTTCAACTCAGAGTCACCCGAACCCCGGGTGGCTCATACCCCCCAGAGACGGAGGGCGCTTCGTGCGCCCCGCCGCCCGGCCGCACCAGGCGCCCGGCAGACTGACGCGCGAAGGCGGAGGCGCCCGCCTCCGCCCTTCTGAATGCTGTGCCCTCCGTCTCCGAAAGCCGGCGCGATGCGGGGCCCCGCGGCGGGGGAGCGGCCCCGAGCTACCCCTCCGCCAGCGTCCGGGGCATCCACGCCGGGCGCCGGGCCTCGTAGGCGGAGATCTCGGCCTCATGCTGCAGCGTGAGCCCAATCTCGTCCAGGCCGTGCAGCATCCGGTGCCGGCGGAACTCGTCGATCGCGAAATCCGCCCGGAAGCCCGCCTCGTCCTCCACCACGCACCGCTCCAGGTCCACCGTGAGCTGGTACCCCGGCTCCGCAGCCCGCTTCATCAGCTCCGCCACCGCCTCCTCCGGCAGCACCACTGGCAGGAGGCCGTTCTGGAAGCAGTTGTTGTAGAAGATGTCGGCAAACGACGGGGCGATGATCGCCCGGAAGCCGTAGTCGGTGAGCGCCCACGGGGCGTGCTCCCGAGACGAACCGGAGCCGAAGTTCCGCCCGGCGATGAGAATCGTCGCTCCGGCGTACTGCGGCCGGTTGAGCACGAACTCCGGGTTGGGCGAGCCGTCGGTGAGGTAACGCCAGTCGTAAAACAGAAACTGCCCGAAGCCCGTCCGCTCGATCCGCTTCAGGAACTGCTTGGGGATGATCTGGTCGGTGTCCACGTTCACCCGGTCCAGCGGCACCGCCAGCCCCGTCTCACGCACGAACGGCCTCATCGGGCTTCACCCCCCTCCGCCAGGATCTCCCGCACGTCCACGAAGTGGCCGGCGATGGCCGCAGCCGCCGCCATGGCCGGGCTCACCAGGTGCGTGCGGCCGCCCCGCCCCTGCCGGCCCTCGAAGTTCCGGTTGGACGTCGAGGCGCAGCGCTCGCCGGGCGAAAGGATGTCCTGGTTCATGCCCAGGCACATGGAGCAGCCCGCCTCCCGCCACTCGAAGCCCGCCTCCCGGAAGATCCGGTCAAGCCCCTCCGCCTCAGCCTGCGCCTTCACCTGGCCCGAGCCGGGCACCACCATCGCCCGCACCTCCGGCGCCACCCTGCGGCCCTTCACCACGGCCGCGGCGGCCCGCAGGTCCTCGATGCGCCCGTTGGTGCAGGAGCCGATGAAGACCCGGTCGATGCGGATCTCCTGGATCGGCGTGCCGGGCTCCAGGTCCATGTAGGCCAGGGCCGCCTCAGCCGCCTTCCGCTGGGCGGGGTCGGCGAAGTCACGCGGGTCGGGCACCCGCCCTGTAACAGGCACCACCTGGCCCGGGTTGGTGCCCCAGGAGACCATGGGGGCGAGCCGGCCGGCGTCAAACTCCACCACCCGGTCGTAGACGGCGTCGGGGTCGGAGGCGAGCGTCCGCCAGTCGGCCACCGCCGCCTCCCACAGTTCGCCCTTGGGCGCGTGGGGCCTGCCCTTCAGATAGGCGAAGGTGGTCTCGTCGGGGACGATCATCCCCGCCCGGGCTCCGGCCTCGATGGACATGTTGCAGACGGTCATGCGGCCCTCCATCGAGAGGGACCGGATCGCCGCACCGGTGTACTCGACCACGTACCCCGTGGCGCCGTCGGTGCCGATCTGGCCGATGATGCCCAGGATGAGGTCCTTGGCCGTCGTGCCCGGCGGCAGGGAGCCGTTCACCCGGATTTCCATCACCTTCGGCTTGTGCTGCACCAGGCACTGGGTGGCGAGCACGTGCTCCACCTCGCTGGTGCCGATGCCGAAGGCGAGAGCCCCAAAGGCTCCGTGGGTCGCGGTGTGGCTGTCGCCACAGACGATGGTCATGCCCGGCTGGGTGAGGCCCAGCTCGGGGCCGATCACGTGCACGATGCCCTGCTGCGGGCTGTGCAGGTCGAAGAGCCGCACGCCGAACTCGGCGCAGTTCTGCGCCAGCGCCTCCATCTGCTGGGCGGCGATCTCGTCCGTCAGGGGCAGCGACCGGTCGGTGGTGGGCACGTTATGGTCCATGGTGGCCAGCGTCAAGTCCGGCCGCCGGACCTTGCGCCCGGCCAGCCGCAGCCCCTCGAAGGCCTGCGGCGACGTAACCTCGTGCACCAGGTGCAGGTCGATGTAGAGCAGGGCGGGCTTGCCCGGCTCCTGCCGCACCACGTGCCGCTCCCAGATCTTGTCGAACAAGGTCCGTTCGCTCATGCCATCACCCCTTTGGAACATATATACCTGGGGTTGCGTCAGACCTCCAACATATGATAACTATGGTGATGATAGGCTCTGCCTATGGGGGTGCTCGCGTGGAATTGCACCACATCCGCTACTTCGTCTCCGTGGCCCGACACCAGAGCTTCACCCGGGCGGCCGCGGAGAACATGGTGGCGCAGCCCTCCCTGAGCCAGCAGATCCGCCGGCTGGAGGAGGAACTGGGTGCGCCGCTCTTCGACCGCAGCCGGACCCCGGTGCGGCTCACCGAGGCCGGCGAGGCTCTTCTGCCCCACGCCGAAGCGATTCTGCGCCAGGTGGAAGCCGCAAAGGCCGCGGTAGAGGAGCGACTCGGCCTGCGCACCGGCCGGTTGGTGCTGGGCAGCCTGCCCATGACCGGGTCCCGCGTGCTGCCCCGGGTGATCACCGCCTTCCGGCGGCGCTACCCGGGGATCCAGGTGATCCTCAGGGAGGAGTCGACCCAGCGACTCACCGAGCTGGCTCTGGCCGGCGAGACCGACCTGACCCTCACCACGCTGCCGCTGGGCAGTCCCGGCCTGCTGGCGCAGCCCCTGCTCACCGAGCCGATCCTGCTGGCGCTGCCGCCCGACCACCCGCTGGTCCTGGAGGTCACCGGACCCACCGGTGTCCGCCCGGTTCCGCTGTCGGCCGTGGCGGACGAGCCCTTCCTCATCATGAAGCCCGGCTACGGCTTTCGCGACCTCGTCCTCGAGGCGTGCCGAGCCGCCGGCTTCGTGCCGCAGATCGCCTTCGAGTCGGCCCAGATCGAAACGCTGCAGGCGATGGTCGCCGCGGGGCTGGGCGTGACCCTCGTCCCCGAGATGGCCGCCGACCGCAGCCTCCGGCCGGCGCCGGTCTTCGTGCCCCTCGCGGGCGACCCCCTCACCCGCACCCTCGCCCTGGCCTGGCGGCGCGACCGGCCTCTCCCCCGTTCGGCGGAAGCCTTCCTCCGCCTTTCGTCGGAACTTTGGCCGTTGTAACCAGATTTCCACATAGTTCCTGAAACCTGGAGTCGGGCTGCTACGTCATAACAGGTGAAAGCGCTTGGCGGGAGGCGATCGCATGCTCAAGGTATACGAGCGCTGGCTGCGTATCTGCACCGACTCCGCCTGCATCGGAGTGGCCGTGCTGGCTGTCTGGGCGATCCCCCTGCTGCACGAGTCCGGGCCGCTAGCCCTGCTGCCCTACGCCGGGCTCGCCGGCATGCTCTGGACGGCCGTGACGGCCGCCGGACTGGCCGTGCTCTGGCTCCGCTACGAGTGGCCCTCGTCGCGGGTCCGCCAGCAGCTCGCGGGCCTCAGTCCGCTGCGCTTGGTCTGGCGCGAGCGTGAAGCGTGATTTACTTCGCTACACAGAATCGTTTATCATAATGAGCAAGACCCCGGACACTCGTGGTCCGGGGTCTTCGGTTATCACCGCTTTTCGCGAGGTGTGGGGTATGCGGTTCCGTTTCGCGCTACGGTTGCTGTGGTACTTTGCGGGGCTGGTCATCACCTGCGCCGGGTATGCGCTGGTCATCCGCCCGGGTCTGGGCGCCGGCCCGTGGGACATCCTGCACCTCGGACTGAGCGGGCGCACCGGCCTCCCGCTGGGGCTGGTCATCCAGACGCTGGGGTTGGTGATCATCGGGCTGGACTGGGCCCTGGGTCTGCGGCCCACCCTGGGGATGGTGCTGAACATGCTCTGCTTCGGTCCCATCCTCCAGTTCATCCTGGAGCGCATGCCCTCCCCGGAGACCACGGCCGGCCTGTGGCTGATGCTGGCCGCCGGCATCCTCCTCTCCGGTGTGGGCACGGCGCTCTACGCCAGCGCCGACCTGGGTGCGGGCCCCCGCGACTCCCTGATGATCGGCCTTACCCGCCTCGTGAAGCTGCCCGTGGGGCTGGTGAAGAACGGGCTGGACCTGACGGTCTCGGTAATCGGCTGGTGGCTGGGCGGACCGCTGGGCCTGGGCACGGTGGCCGTGGTGCTGGGCGTGGGGCCGTCGGTGCAGCTGGGCTTCTACCTGGCCGGCCGACTGGCCCGCCTCGGCTTCCTGAACGGCATCGTCCGCCCGGTGGCTCTGCGTCCGACGGCGACGGTGCGGTCGAGCGGGTAGAGGCGCTGTTTCTCCTGCGGCTGGCTCTTAAGGTGACCACTTCGTGTTCCGTAGGTAGTTACGCTGGCCAATTAGGAATAGATATGATATACTCGAATATAGCAGATTTGCGCTATAATGCTATATTGAGTCTACATGCTGCTGCCAGCATGTGAACTCCAGTCTCGCAGAGGATGTGTGTCGTGCATGAACCCCTGGATCCTGTTCCTGATCTGCGCCGCCGTTATCACCGTGGCCGGGCGCATGATCTCCCACGCGTCCGACGAGCTGGCGGAGCGCACCGGGCTCGGCCGGGCCTTTATCGGCTCCCTCCTCCTCGCCGGCGCAACCTCGCTGCCGGAAGTGGCCGCCTCGGCGTCAGCCGCCTACATGGGTGCCGGCAACCTCGCCCTGGGCAACGTGTTCGGCAGCAACATACTCAATATGGTCCTGCTCGTCTTCGGACAGTGCTTCGCCGCACGCCACATTCTCTCTAACGTATCGCCGGTTCACGCCACCTCGGCAGCCACCGGCATGCTCCTGAGCGGCATCGCCGCGCTGGCCCTTGTCGTGCCGCAGCCCTACTCCTTTCTGGGCGCAGGACTGGACACCTGGCTTATCGCGGTCACCTACATCGTGATCATGCGGCTTCTGCCCGGCAGCGACCAGCAGGCCGAGGTCGCGGCGACGTCGGAGCTGCCGCAGGCGGCAGGTGGCCATTCCACCTCTCTCGCGGGCGTCTGGCTCAGGTTTGCGGGCTCGGCCCTGGCCATCCTGGTGGCGGGCTGGTACCTGAGCAAGGCGGCCGATGAGATCGCCGTCACCACGGGCCTGGGCGAAACATTCATCGGCAGCACGCTCCTGGCCTTGTCCACGTCGCTACCCGAGCTGACGGTCTCGATCTTCACCGCCCGCATGGGCGCCTATGACCTGATGGTGGGCAACGTGCTCGGAAGCAACATCTTCAACATGGTGATCCTGTTCATCGCTGACCTCTTCCAGCCGGGCAGCACGCCGATCCTGTCCACCGGCACCACCGGGCAAATCGTCACGGCCCTGGTGGGACTGGTCCTTTCGGGCATTGTGATCGTGGTACTCACCCTGCCGCGGCGCGAGGAGGGCCGCCGGTTCCCCTGGGATATGGCAGTCATCCTGGCCACCTACCTGATCGGCCTGCGGCTCATCTACCTGGCGGGATAGCACGCTGAGTCACCGAGCCAGAACCCCTGGGCGCTCAGGACGACGCGGCTGTTGCCGCAATCGGGTGTACGCATCCCAGATCATGGTGTATTCAGCAAGAGCGGTCCCCGTCCTCAGAATTCCTATCACTTCACGCTTCAAGCACCCGTCCCGGCCTTCGCCCGCATCTGCTGCATC
>NZ_JBFNEH010000069.1:0-12947 GCF_040797425.1 Symbiobacterium sp.
CTACAGCGAAGGGATGGGACACTTGAAAACGGTGGGGATTGTGGTGGACATCAAGCACCCAGCCGGCGAAGGACTCAACAAGTCTCAGATTGCCCGACGCCTTGGCATCGACCGAGGAACAGTCGCCAAGTACCTGTCCATGGACCCTGTACCCGACCGGATTCGGCGAAAGCAGGTCACCCGTAAGATCGACGACTACGTGGACCATATCAAGGTGCGTCTCGCCAAGTACCCAGAGCTCACCGCCGAGAGACTCTTCCGGGAGATCGCCGAGCTTGGTTACACGGGCTCCCGCCGATCCGTGCGCCGCTTCCTGAGCACCACCCGCCCCAAGCAAGAGCGCGTGTACAAGCCCGTTGAAACCCTGCCAGGTGAGCAGGCCCAGGTGGATTGGGGGCATGAGAAGGCCTTCGACGAGAACGGCCGGCCCGTTGACCGCTACTCGTTCAACTTCATCCTGAGCCGCTCCCGTGTTCGGTACGTCGAGTACACGTCGTCACAGGACATGGCTACCTTCCTGGCATGCCATGAGCGGGCGTTTCGATACATCGGGGGCTGCCCACGGGAAATCGTCTACGACAACTGCAAGACCGTTGTATCCGAACGGATTGGCGACGTGATCCGGTTCACCGCTGACCTTTTGCGGTTTGCGGCAGCCTTTGGGTTCAAACCCCGGGCTTGCTGGGTTCATGACCCCGAGTCCAAGGGTAAGGTGGAGTCAACCGTCAAGTATGCCCGGCGTGACTTCTATTATGGCAACGAACACCTGCCTTTGGACGAGGTGAACCGCCAGGCCCTGGTATGGCTGAATCAGGTCGCGAACCGCAAGGTCTCGGAAGCAACGCAACGGGTTCCCTTCGAGGTTCTGGAGGAGGAGCGCCGATTCCTGCTACCCCTCCCGCCAGTCACACGACCGGCCGCATACGCGGAACGAGGAGCCAAGGTCGGCAAGGCTTGCCTCATCTCGGTCGACGGCAACAAGTACTCGGTTCCGCATCATCTGGCCCGGCAGGCCGTGACACTGCGCCTATACGAGGACCGGATTGAGGTCTATGCCACCGGCGAGTTGGCTGCTACCTTGCCGAAGTGTCGGGGCAAGGGCCAGCAGATCATCCAGGACGAGCATTACGCCGGGCGCCAGAGGGGCAACCGGCATCCCTCCCTCCAGCAGCGGTTCGAGTCCTTGGGGCCAGTGGCCCGCGAGTACCTCCAAGGGCTCGCACACGCCAGCTCAGGGGGATTCCGTGACCAGGTTGAATCGATTCTGGACCTGTGTGATGAGTATGGCGCTGAAGCCGTCTACGCCGCCATGGAGCGGGCCGCCCGTTTCGGGAGCTACAGTTACAGAGCCATCAAGCGCATCGTGCTCAAGCAGCAGCGCAACCCAGCTGCCTTACCTGAACCCCGTCCGGAGCGACTGCCGCTGACAGTCGACGTTCCCGCAGTGGACGTCCAGCAGCGATCGCTGGACTACTATGCCCAGGCGGGGAGGTCATGACATGGATGCCACTCGGTTCGAGGAGCTTTGCCAGGGCCTGCGCCGGCTCAAGCTCCGTCGCATCCGGGAGGTTCTTGAGGACTACAACCGGCTGGCTGTCACACAGCAGCTCTCTTACCTGGACTTCCTGGCCGGGCTCGTGCAGGAGGAGGTTGCAGCCCGGGATGAGACACAGCACACGAAGCGTCTCAAAGCCGCACGCCTACCCTGTCACAAGACCATCGAAGACTTCGACTTTCAGTTTCAGACCTCCGTCAGCCGGCAGACGGTCCTCGAGTTGGCCCGACTCCGCTTCATCGAGAACCACGAGAACTGTGTCCTTGTAGGTCCTCCGGGCGTTGGCAAGACCCACCTGGCTATTGCCCTCGGCCTCAAGGCAGTCGAGGCCGGCTACCGAGTCTACTTCACCACCGTCCAGGACCTCGTGGATGACCTTTACGCAACGCTGGCAGACAACAGCTTTCGCAGCCGGCTCCGCACCCTGCTGGCCAACGACGTGATCATCTGCGACGAGTTGGGATACCTCCCAATGGACGCTACTGCCTCGAACCACCTGTTTCAGGTCGTAGCGCAGGCATACGAGCGCCGTTCGCTGATCGTCACCTCGAACCGCCCGTTCCAAGAATGGGGCAGCGTCTTCGCTTCGACCTCGATTGCTACAGCGACGCTAGACCGCCTCCTACACCACGTTCACATTCTGAACCTGCAGGGAGACAGCTACCGCCTCAAAGAGCGCATGCCCATAGAACGGGTCTAGTACCTGGAGGAAAGATCAACCTCCAACCACCCCTCGGCACGGGGCAGCGGAGGTTGAGAGTTTCCAGTCCAGCTGCGGGATTTTGATGGCCATTTCTGCGGGATCTCAAGTGGCCGTTGACAGCGGCGGGAGTGTGCTGTTTCGTGACAGTCCCGACCGGCTCGGCAGGCTACCGCTACACCGGGAGGTACTTCCCAGCACAGTTGCGCCCCGGCGGGCGCCGGAATGCGCCCGGACGGGACGGGTACAGGCGGAGGTCGGCGATGTGGTTCGTCGACCGATACGGAGGCGCGAAGCTGCGAGTGTCAAGAAAGAGTCGCTGGCGCAGTCGGGGTGTGCTGTTTCCTGACAGTCCCGACTGAGTCGGCAGGCGCCCGCTACCCCGTGAGGTATTCCTCAGCACAGTTGCGCCCCGCCCCGCGCTGGCATGCGCCCGGGCGGGGCGGGTACAGGCGGCGGTCGGCGATGTGGTTGGGCGACCGAGCCGGGGCGCGAGGCTGCGAGTGGGCGATGTGGTTGGGGACCGATCCGGGGCGCGGGAGGGCGAGTGTCAGGAAAAAGCCGCAGGCGGGGCGTGGGGTGCTTTTTCTTGACAGTCCCGACTGAGTCGGCAGGCTACCGCTACCCCGGGAGGTATTTCCCAGCACAGTTGCGCCCCGCCAAGCCCATCCGCACAGAGCAACCGCCCCGGTGACAGCGAGCGGTCACCGGGGCGGACGTCCATTCAGAAGTACTCGGCGACCCGCACGATCTCGGCCGAAGGCACCAGCGTCGCCTCTGCCGCCGACTTGCCGGTCCGGCGCAGGTAGGCCTGCACCAGGTGGTAGCCGACGGCGTACCCGGCGTGGGTGGGCACGCCCTTGGGCTTGCCGCCGAACGCAGCCGCCACCTCGTCGCCGAAGATGTAGCTGCTCACCTCGCCGAACCCCCGGACATCCAGGGCCCGGGCGATCAGCTGCCGGCCGGTCTCCAGGTTGCCGCCCCGGACCTCCGTCACCCACGGGCCGATGGCGTCGGGTCCGTAGAGCTCGGCCGCGAAGGACTCGGCCAGGCCCTCCATCACGATGTACTCGGCCACCGAGATGTCCATGCGCCAGGGCTCCACCGAGAGGCGCACCTGGTGGTTGAACTCGTGGGCGACGCAGGCGCCGAGCCGGGGCAGGTTCCGGTCATCGGGCCAGATGTTGACCATCACGTAGCCGGGAATACCCCCGAAACCTGTGTAACCCTGGTTCAGGGCCGCCTTGGCCGGGTCGGCGTCCCAGAGGAAGAGGCCGAAGTGCAGCGTGTCGATGGGGATGTGATAGCCCGTTGCGGCGATGGCCGCCGCCGCCCGCTCCAGGGCCAACCGGCAGACCTCCTCCGCGCCCGCGGCCTCGAGGCGGTCCAGCGCCTGCCGGTAGGCCTGCTCGGGCCCGTCCGGGCGCATGAGGCCGAACATGTGGATGGGGTCGACGCCGGGGGGCAACATGATTCGGACCATGGGCTCGAAGGGCTCCAGCAGACGGAGGATGGCCTCCCGGCGCTCGGCCTGCGGCAGGTCGAGCACCGCACGCTGGGCGGCGATCATGGGATGGACCGCAATGTGCATCGTCTGTACTCCTTTCACTCGGCTGGACCTAGTCTACACCCTGCCGCGACGTGAGGGTCAACGGGTACCGCGTCGCAATTCTGCAGGCGCGGCGCCGTCTGACCCGCGCGGCCGCCGGGCCGCCACGTCCAATCCGCCGCTGTCCAATCCGCTTCCCCGCAACCACCGCGGGGCGCTTTGCCGGACCCGGCCGAGCGAATACAGAAGGGGTTGGTCCTGCGACCAACCCCTCGTTGCTAGTACCGCGGCTCTGCCGACACCGCATAGAGGATCTGCGCCGCGGCGCCCCGTGTGATCTCCGCCTGCGGGTGATACCGGTTCTCCGCATCGCCGGAGATGATCCCGAAGCCGGCCAGCAGGGCGACGGCGTTGTGGTACTTCGCGCCCACCTGCTCGGCGTCGGCGAAGGGCAGCGCGATGCGTGCCTCCATCTCGGCGACCCGGGTGTACGCCATGGCCCGGACAGCCCAGAGGGCGAAGAGCTCACGGGAGACCGGCCCGTTCAGGTCAACCCCCTCGGTGAAGTCCTCCGGCCGCATGATGCCGGCCCGGAAGGCGGCGCCGAAGTAGGGCGAATCCTTCGAGGCCTCCAGCTGCAGGGCGAGCGCCGAACCTGCGCCCATGCCCCGGAAGTCGGCGGCCGGATAGGGCTGGATGCCCTTCGCCAGCACGATCCAGCGGGCCAGCTCCGCGGCGGTGGCCAGCTCGTCCGGGCGGAACCTGCCGTCCTCCAGCTCGAGGACCCCGCGGCTCCAGAGCAGCTCGATCTCCCGCTCGGCGAAGTGGCCGGCGATGTCGGTGGGCCGGCGGGCCGCCGCGATCAGGTCGCGCCCCTCCCAGTCCAGCGGAGCGCCGGTGCGGGCGTCGATGGCGGAGAGCGGGAGCACGTCGTCCGAGGCCCAGAGAAGCTGCGGTTGCCGCCGCTCCTCCCTGTCGGGATCCCAGAGGGTCACCCAGGCCAGGCGGATCCCCTTGGCCTCCAGGTAGGCATCCAGGGCCTTGTCCGCGCTGATCGCGCCTTCGGCGGCGGGGAAGTCATCCTTCCCCGGAACCTCGGTGTAGGCGGAGTACCAGCGCACGGCGCCGGTGCGGGCGTCGATCTCCACCGACAGATCCCGGCCGTCCACCGGCAGCCCGTTCTGCAGCTGCACGAAGTGGAAGTCGTAGCTGACGGGCTTCCGGTACATGTCATCCCGTTCGGGCTGCGGCAGGTAGAGGATGCGGCCGGCGAGGTCGGGCCGGTTGTTCTGCACGAACGCGATGGCCCTCGCCTCGGCCTCCGCCCGGCTGACCGGCGGCTCCTCACCCTCCCGCAGCGACTCGTCGTCCCGGGACCAGGTGTACAGGGACGTCAGGACGCCGGCCCGGGCGTCGACGGTCGCATAGGTCTCGACGCCGTCCGTCCGCCACGAGAAGGACCACTCGTGCCGCTTGACGTCCGTCCCGGTCTCGTCGTAGGAGCTGGAGGCCGGGGGCGCGGTGATGCCGGTCGCCGCTGCGGCGATGGCCAGGGCCGCCTCCCGGTCCAGCGGGCTGGTGGGCGTCCGGTAGGGCTTCTGGGGCGAATCCAGCAGCCTGGGCTCGGGGTTGGGCTGAGCGACGCGTCCGTTGTAGTCCAGCAGCCGGCCCTCCTGGTCGACGTAGGGCAGGCCGGTGCGCGGCGCGTAGACCAGGCGCCACTCGCCCTCATCGGTACCTCGCTTGGTGTAGTAGCGGTACTGGAGGGTCATGCCCAGGTGCGGCCGCAGTGCGGCCTCGGCCTTCTCCCGGGAGAGGACCGACCCGGGCGCGGCGAAGGAGCGGCCCTCGCTCCAGGTCAGGCTGTAGTCGGTCAGGCTGCCGTTGCGGGCGTCGACGGTGATGGAGACGCCCTCGTCCATCACCGGGTAGCCCTGCTCCACCCGCTCCCAGTGGAACTGGTACGTGGCGCCGCCGTAGTACCGGGCGGCCATCCCCGTGTCGACGAAGCGCAGGGCGGGCCGCAGCTCCTCCGGCACCAGCTTCTGGAACCAGTCCCGGGCGATGGCCAGGGCCTCGTCCCGGGTGTAGCTGAGGGCCTGGGACTCGGGGCCGGTCGACCAGGTGCTGTACCCGACCACCCGGCCGTTTGCGGCGTCGATGTAGACATTGATGTAGATCTGGTCGGGTTTCTTCTCGTCGCTCTGCCAGCGGAGCGACCACACGGCCCTGTCCGCGTCCTGGCTGATCCCGGCGTTGGGCTCACCCAGCTCGGCAGGGATGGTGAAGGTCCGGTGGGCGATGGCGACGGCCTGCTCCCGGCTCACCTTCACCTCGGCCAGCTGGGGCTGCGCAGCGGGCAGGGCCGGATCCTCGGGTACCGTCCCGTCGGCCGCCCAGGCCCCGGTGGGAAGGGCCAGCAGTGCGGCGGCCAGCAGGGCAGCCAGGAGACGGTTCTGCTTCCGGATCATGGTGATACCCCCTTCCAGTCGTTAGACGGGGGTATCGTCGTGATGGGTTTCCGTTGTGTGAAGAACGGTACGACCGGGCGGCTCGACCGCCGGCACGGGCACGGCCGCCATGTGCCCCGGCGGGGGTTTTCGTCTTCGGCCTGGTCAGGGGCATCAACCTGCGATCTCGTCGGTGCCGCCCTCCGGGACTCCGGCGTCTTGATCTATGTTGTCATCGGGCTCACCATCGTCGCCGTCATCGCCGTCGTCTTCGTCTTCGTCTTCGTCCTCGTCCTCGTCCTCGTCCTCGTCTTCGTTTGCGTCCTCGTCCTCGTCTTCGTCTTCGTCTTCGTACCCCTCTACGTCCTCGTCATCCTCGTCATCATCGTCATCATCGTCATCATCGTCATCATCGTCGTCATCATCGTCATCGTCTTCGTCTTCATCTTCGTCATCTTCTTCTTCGTCGTCCAGATCCTCGTCCGACCACTCCGAGTCGACAGCGGCCATGGCCCAGGGCCAGGGCTCCCACTCCAGCTCCTCGTCCAGGCTCGCCTCGGCCCGCTGCAGCTCCCACCAGCCATCCTCGTTCCGGGTGATCCGCCAGTGGTACGCCGGGTCGTTCTCGTCCAGGAGGTTGGCCATGTAGCGCGCCTGGACGAGGTACTTCCCGTCCTCGCCGTCGATGGGGTCCAGGTTCGCGATCCGGAGCGACTGCGTGGTCCTGAGCGCCAGGGTGGTCAGAAGGGCCTCCTCCAGCGCCTCCTGTTCGTCCAGCTCTTCCGCATAGGCCAGGAACCTGAGCACCGCCCTGCTGGGGCCTGTCAACTTCGGGCCTCTAAAGGGCTTCACGGCGTACCCCTCCTCGGATGGTCTCATCGTCAGAATTCGGCAGGATAACACGGGTTCCTCTCGCATGGCCACCCGTGTGCCGGCTGCCCGTGTCGCAGACCGGCAGACCAGGTCCGGTGGCACGCACTGGCAGCCCGAGGCGGGACAAGGTATAATGGGCACGGCGTCTCGGATGCCCGCGGTAGCAGACACACCCGCGTCACCAAAACTGCGTTCACCCTGGTGTGCGTAGTTCTGAGGCCGGGCGCAGCGCCCGGCCTTCCCTGTTTGCGAGCCTTCCGGGAAAGACTGTGAAGGGGTGCATGCCATGACTGCGACCTGGCCCGACCCACTGGCTGCCCAACTGCTATCCATCTTCAGCGGCGCCCCGTTCGCCTTCAGCGAGCTCGCGCTCACCCTCTTCACCCGGCAGTACGAACGGTGCGCCCCGTACCGGCGCTACTGCGACGCCCAGGGAAAGACGCCGGCGACCGTGACGGACTGGCGGGAGATCCCCCACCTGCCGGTCACCGCTTTCAAGCACGCCCGCATCTACAGCGGCGAGGGCGAGCCGGCGCATTACTTCGAGACCAGCGGCACCACCCAGGGGGCCGAGCGGCGGGGCCGGCACTACTTCGAGCGCCTGGACCTCTACCGGGCCTGCTCCCGCCCCGTCTTCCGGCGCTTCGTCCTGCCCGACCTGCCCGACGGCGCCCGCATGCCCATGCTGATGCTGGCCCAGTCGCCCGCGGAGAACCCCCGCTCCTCCCTCTCCTGGTACCTGTCGCAGCAGGCCGAAGCGTTTGCGGCAGAGTTCGACTGGTACGTCGACAGCCACGGGCTGCGCCTGTCGGCGCTGGAAGCCGCCCTGCGGCAGGCGGAGGGCCCCGTCGCCCTGCTGGGGACCGCCTTCGCCTTCGTCCACCTGGTGGACAGCGGCCTGCGCGTCCAGCTGCCCCCCGGCTCCCGGGTGATGGAGACCGGCGGGTTCAAGGGGAAGTCGCGGGAGGTCTCCCGCGACGAACTCTACCGCCTCATCCGGCAGGCGCTGGGCCCCGACGTGATCTGCATCAACCAGTACGGCATGTGCGAGATGTCCTCCAACGGCTACGACCAGACCCTGGTGAGCGGCTCGCCCCGCAAGGCGGTTCCCGAGTGGGTCCGAATCCGCATGCTCGACCCCGAGACCCTCGCGGAGGTGCCGCCCGGCCAGCCGGGCATGGTGGCCGTGACCGACCTGGCCAACCTCTACTCCTGCGCCTTCCTGCTGACCCAGGACATTGGCGTACAGTACCCCGACGGCTTCGAGATCCTCGGCCGGGCGCCGGGGGCGGAGGCCCGGGGCTGCTCCATCGCGATGGACGAGTTCCTGCGGGCCAACCAGCAGTCTTCCGGAGGGGACGGGGCGTGACGACGGAGGCGGTGTACGAGAGGCTGGCCGCCGCCCAGCGGGCCCTGGCGCAGCGGCCGGTGGATGCGATCCTCGCCGCCCTGGACCGGGTCTGCCGCCGCTGGCTCGACCGGTCCGACCCGGTCCGCCGCGAGGCGGAGGCGCGCATCGCGGCGGGGACGGGCCTCGCCCCGGCGATGGTCGCGGAGGGGCTGGACCAGATGATCCGGCGGGTCCGGGGGCTGCCGGAGCTGCTGGACGCCGACCTGGGCAGCCGCTGCGCCCTCGACCGGTTCGTCGAGCGGCCGGGCGGCGTCCGCTCGATGGCCTTCGGCCCCGGCCTGCTGGTCTGCGTCTTCTCGGGCAACGTGCCGGGCATCCCCGCCTTCGACATCGCGCTTGGGCTGGCGCTCAAGTCCGCCTGCCTCGTGCGGCCGGCCGCCGGGGAGCCCGACTTCGCCCCCCTCTTCGCCCGCTCGGTCGCGGAGGTCGACCCCGGCCTCGGGGAGTGCCTCCACGTCGCCCGCTGGGCGCACGACGAAGCAGGCCCCTACCGGAGGGCAGGGGCCGTGCTCGCCTATGGGTCGGACCCGTCCATCGCCGCCATCCGGCGCCTGGTGCCTGACGGGGTCCGGTTCGTCGGCCACGGGCACCGGCTCTCGTTCGCCTGCATCGCCGCCCCGGCGGCGACGGCGGAGACGGCCTCCCGCCTGGCCCTGGACGTGGCGATGTACGACCAGCAGGGCTGCGTCTCGCCGCACATCGCGTTCGTGGAGCGGGGCGGACCGCTCTCGCCGGCGGAGTTCGCCCGGGCCGTGGCGGACGCCCTGGTGGAACTGCAGGAGCGCATGCCGCGCGGCCGCCTCACGCTGGCGCAGGCGGCCGCCCTGCGCGGCGCCCGGGACGAGGCCGAGTTCACGGCCGACGCCTGCTTCCTGAGCACGGGCGACCTGGCGTGGGCGGTCGTGCACCACGAGCAGCCGGCCTTCCGGCCCAGCCCCCTGGGCAGGTTCCTCTACACCTGCGCCGTGGACCGGCTGGCGGACGTGGCGGATCTGGTCGCCCCCCACGCCGCCCTCCTGCAGACGGTCGCCTTCGCGGGCCCGGACGCGGACCGGCTCGCCCTGGCCGAGGCCCTGGGCCGGATGGGCGTGACCCGCGTGGCGCAGGTCGGGCGGGTCCAGGAAGTGCACCCGCTCTGGCGGCACGACGGCCGCCCCACCGCCGGCGACCTGGTGCGGTGGGTGGATGTGGAACCTGTGGTAAGCCCGGGGCTCGGGTAGGCCAGTTCCTGCATCCGCCCGGGCGACCGGCCACGCCGCCCCGGACAGGCAGCCACCCGCACGGGGAAACCCCAGCCCTTCCAGTCGCGCAGCCGCCGGGCCATGTCCCGCAGCATGCGGTGAATCGCCAACTGGGTCTCAGGAGACAGTGCGGACGCGTCGACGAGGTCGCGCACGAGGCCGGAGCCCAGTGCGCTCAGGCAGTGGATCTCCCAGAGGGCGCGGACGTCCGCGTCCAGGAGATCCACGTACCGCAGGTCGAACGGCTGCACGCCCAGCGCCTTCACGATCTGCCGGCTGCGGCGTCCCACCGCGGAGGCGGGGACCCCGCACGCCGCGGCCACGTCCGCCTGCGTGACGGTGCCGTCGCCCAGCACGTACCGCCGGAAGACGTAGAGCACTGCCGCCAGCCAACTCTGAGGGTTGGCCTTCCGCGGCCGGAGGGCCAGCGCGGCGTCCCACCAGAGCCGCTCGGCCCCGTCGGAGCGGTTTTCGGCGATGCGCGCATCCATGTCGCTGCACGTCCGCACCCAGGAGGCCACCTCCCGCCACCAGTCCGGAGCCCCCTCCACCGGCTGGCCATCCCACAGCACGGACAGGCCCGGGGGCGCCTGGATGCGGGTCACGTCCGCCCCGCTGCCCAGGAGGAACAGGTACCACATGATGCGCGGCCATGCGGTGCGGTAGAGGTCATTCCAGGTGGCCTGCGGGCGCTGCCGCCCGAGCAGCGCCATCTCCACCGCGAGGGCGTGGCACAGCCCGCCGGCCAGGCCGTCGGCCAGCAGGGCCGTGTGGAGGCCGAAGTGGAAGACGGACTCGGTCGGCAGCAGCCAGGTCATCACCACGTTGCCGGGCCGTACGGCGGCCCCCAGCGTTCTGGCGACAAAGGGCAGTTGATCGGGCAGCCGGGTGAGCCTGGCCTCGCGGCGGGCGACCTCCTCCACGCGGAAGAATCCCGGCACGGCGCCTTCCGTCCACGCGACCAGGGCGGCGCGCTCGGCCGGTGACAGGGATGGACCCCCCGCCATCTGCAGGGCGAGGTTGTTCCCGAGCGGAGCCATGAACTCGAAGGCCAGCCAGTCGGCCGCGAGGCGCCAGGTGTCGGGTTCCAGCTCCTCGTGCAGGCCCTCCGGGAAGAAGCGCGCCAGGCCCAGGCCCACGCCCTCGGCGGCCTCGTCGCTCTGCAGGTAGTCTCTCAGCTTCGATCGCAGCGAGCGGGCCAGACGGTCGGCGCGGGCGGACGCCAGCGAGCAGACCTTCCCGTGGCTCGATCCGCGTTGGTCGGTGCTCATGGGCTGGAACCCCCTGGACTGATGCGTGTTCTGGTAAGACTTCAACAACGCGTGCGGCTGACCTGCAGCGCTGGCAGGTCAAAACCAGATCGCACCGTACGGGTTGACCCGCTCCGCCGGGTCCGCGAGACGGGCGGCGCCAGACGGTCAGCGAGCAGGGAGCTCTCGGCGGATCGGGAAGAAGGCGGCCCACGGGGTCGGATGGCCCCGCGCGGCCGCCTTGCTCAGTCTGTGATGGCGCCGCCCTCCGCGCCGGTTCCACCCCCGGACTGCAGGCGCAGCACCTCCACCCGCCGGACCGCCCGGTTGTTCTCCGGGCGGGTGTCGCCGGCGTAGTCGATCTCGGCGATGATCTCCCACACGCCAGCGCCCAGCCCCGGGATGGTACCCGGCTTGAAGGTGCAGCAGGGCAGCTGGTCGATGGTCACCTGCTGCCAGCCTCCGGCCGGGGCCGGACCGCCCGCCGCCGGCCGCGCCCAGACCCGGAGCGGCACCCGGATCTCGCTGCGGCCCAGGTTGTTCCGGTACCCCAGGTAGATGCCCACCTGGAACGGCTGGTCGGCCTCGACCTCCTGCGGCACAGCGAGCTCCACCACCGACGGGTCGTCCACGGGCGGTTCTGGCTCGGGCTCAGGCTCCCCCTCCTTTTCGCCGGTCAGCTCCGGGCCGGTGTAGGGCACGATCAGCACGTTGTTGGCCAGTCCGCCGTCCGGGCCGGGCTGGCCCTCCCGCTCGACGACCTCGGCGACCGCCCCGTGACAGCTCTTCTCCCTCGGCAGCCCCAGCGCCGCCGCCAGGCCCCGGGCGACGGCCAGCGCGCCGTTCTCCGCATGGTCCGCGCCAAGGGCGTAGACCGTGGGCAGGTCGATCACGCCGACGATCTGCCCCTCTGCCGGATCGCCCTCGGCCAGGCTCACCGTCAGCGGAACCGGGTGGGGCTTCTGAGCGGCGAGGTTGCCTGGCAGCGGCACATCCCCGAGCGGGCGGACCAGCTGTCCGGCGGCGTCGGTGAGGAACCACTGCACGGCCACCGGGCCCTGGCAGACCGCCGCGAGGGTGCGGGTGGTCAGCTCCAGCTGCAGCCGCGGCGCCAGCGTCGCCGGCTCGCCGTGCGCGAGCACCAGGGGTTCAGGCTGGTCCAGCCAGCGCAGATCGTAGGCCTCGCCGGCCCGATAGGCAACCAGCCGGCCTGTGGCCGCGCCGTCCCGCACGTAGTTGACGCCGACCAGCAGCAGCCCGTGGCCGAAGGCGGGGTCGACCCCGACGCCGGAGACCTGGGAGAAGTTGTAGGGGCCGGTGTTCGGCTCCTCGCCGTCCTTCAGGAGGAACAGCCGGTCCGCCGGAGCCCATCCATCAGGCTGGCCGCTTACGGTTGCCGTCGTGGTACGAGAAGTAGGCCCAATCCACCTGCGCTTGCTGGCCAGGGCGGGGCTCGAAGCGCTGCACGGCCTGTGCGCGCTGAAGCGGCCGGTACCGGGCGACAAAGTCCTTGAGGATGGTTTTTCCACCGGCGTAGCCCTGGGCCCGGATTTCCTCCAGCAGCACGTTGCAGTTGAACATGCCTTCCCGCAGGCGGGACAGGATGTACTCCTTGTAGGGTTCGAGTTTGGAGGGTTTCTGGGGCCGACGCTTGTAACGGGGATACAATTGTGCCTTAATATACTTGCTGACCGTCTTGCGGTCGTGGCCCGTGATGCGGGCGATGGCTCGGATGCTGTAACCCTTAGCATACAGCTCCCTGAGGTAGAACATTTCCCTCGCTCCAACCATGGTGTAGACACCGCCTCCTTGCCAGGGAATTGGTGTCTCACATTCGGTGGGGCGGGGGAATTTTCATTCGGCCCTAGCTCAAGTTTCACGCGAACAACTCGACATTCGTGGTGTTAAAAGGGCGTAT
>NZ_JBFNEH010000070.1:0-12764 GCF_040797425.1 Symbiobacterium sp.
CCACCTCCTGCCAATTGGTAGGGTCTCCCACGGCTCGGGCCGGCACAGCCGCCCCTCGCCGTGATGTCAGGTCTTCACCACGCGGTTTTCCGCGAGATGGGGGCTCCCGCCCCCTCCTCACCTCCACCTCCTGCCAATTGGTAGGGTCTCCCACGGCTCGGGCCGGCACAGCCGCCCCGGCACCCGGTCATGCCGTCCTCCCACACACCACCTCCCACACACCACCTCCCACCACCGCACACCCGTCTTCCCCCAAAGGAGCTGGTCCCCATGCCCAAGGTCAGCGAAGCACACCTGAAACAGCGGCGCGAGGCCATTCTCAACGCCGCCATGGAGGTCTTCCTCACGAAGGGCTACCAACTGGCGACCATCAACGACATCGCACAGCAGGCCGGGCTCAGCGTCGGGGCCATCTACCGCTACTTCCCCACCAAGGCCGACCTGATGCTGGCGCTGGTGCACGAGCGGCTGGGGCGTGCGCCGGAGCTCTTCGCCCGCATGACCCGGAGGACGGACGACCCCTGGGAGCGCCTGGTCCGCTGCGTCGACCTGTTTACCACCGCCCTGCGGGTGCGCCACCCCGGCACCGGCCGGCTGCTGCTGGTCACCCTGGCAGAGGCCGTGCAGCACGGAGACGTGCGCCGGGGACTGCACGAACGGTTCGCCGGGCTGGTGGACTACGTGGCGGACATCCTAGCCGAGGGCGTGGCCCGGGGACGCTTCCGGGCCGACGTCGAGCCGCGCTCCGTCGCGGCGTTGCTGCTCTCGCTGGCCGACGGCGTGGCGGTCTATTGGGTGACCGGGACTCCCGAGGTGGAACTGAGCGCCATGCGGCGGAGCCTGGTGGCGATGCTGCAGGCGTACCTGCTTCCCGAAACCGCAGAGAAGGAGTGACTCCCCCACATGGAACGACGGGTAGTGGTGACCGGACTGGGGCTGATTTCGCCGCTGGGGAATGACGTCAGGACCAACTGGGAGAACGCCGTGGCCGGCCGGTCCGGCATCGGGCCGATCACCCGGTTCGACGCCTCCCGCCTGGCCACGCGCTTCGCCGGCGAAGTGCGCGGCTTCGACCCTGCGACCGTCATGGACCCCAAGGAGGCCCGCCGTTACGACACCTTCATCCAGTACGGACTGGCGGCCGCCGTCGAGGCCGTGAGGGATGCCGGCCTGTCGTTCGAGGGCGAGCTGGCCGAACGCACCGGCGTGGTGTTCGGCAGCGGCATGGGCGGCCTGGAGAGCATCGTGGAAAACGCCCTGATCCTGCAGGAGCGGGGGCCCCGGCGCATCTCCCCCTTCTTCGTGCCCCGCTGCATCATCAACAGCGCCGCCGGTCTGATCTCGATGCACTTCGGCCTGTACGGCCCCAACTACGCCACCGTCTCCGCCTGCGCCTCCGCCGGCCACGCCATCGCCGACGCCATGCACATCATCCGCCGGGGCGACGCGGACGTGATGATCACCGGCGGCAGCGAGTCCACCATCACGGAGCTGGCCTTCGCCGGGTTCAACTCGGCCAAGGCGCTTTCCACCCGCAACGACGACCCGCAGGGCGCCTCCCGTCCCTTCGACGTGGACCGCGACGGCTTCGTCATGGGCGAGGGAGCCGGCGCCCTGGTGCTGGAGGAGCTGGAGCACGCGCGGCGCCGCGGCGCCCGCATCTATGCCGAACTGGCCGGGGCCGGCATGTCGGCCGACGCCTACCACATCACCGCTCCGCACCCCGAGGGGAAGGGGGCCGCCCTGGCGATGAAGGGCGCCCTGCGCAGCGCCGGGCTCAACCCCGAGGACGTGGGCTACATCAACGCCCACGCCACCTCCACCGACCTGGGCGACGTGCAGGAGAGCCTGGCCATCGAGGCGGTGTTCGGCGACCACGCTCGCCGCCTGGCCGTGTCAGGCACCAAGTCAATGCACGGTCATCTCCTCGGGGCGGCCGGCGCCATCGAGGCCATCCTCACCGTCCTCGCCCTGTACCACCAGGTGCTCCCGCCCACCATCAACCTGCGCCAGCCCGACCCGCAGTGCCGGCTGGATTACGTGCCCAACGAGGCGCGGGAGGTGAGCGGCCTCACCGCCGCCCTCAGCAACAACTTCGGCTTCGGGGGCACCAACATCTCCCTGGCGTTCCGCCGCTTCGCCTAGGGCTGCGGCTCCAGGGCCGCCCGGATGCGCCGCATGATCGAGGGGTGCGAGTGGCTCAGGAACTCCACCAGCGGGGGCGGCGCCACGTCGCCGGGGTTGGCCCGGGCCAGCTTCTGAAAGCTCTGCACCAGCGCCCTGGGGTTCTGCGTGAGCTTCAGGGCGTACCGGTCTGCGCACACCTCCATGTGGCGGGAGAGTGCAGCCTGGGCCGGGGCCCCCACCACGTCGAACAGGCTGAGGAAAAGGAGGAGCAGCGCCAGGCCCCGGGCCGCATGGGGCGCCGGCAGCCCCAGGGGCGTCACGTCACGCATCTCCCTCAGCATCCACGCGGCGAGGCCCAGGCTGGCGGCGTTCAGGGCGGCGCTCAGCAGCCAGGCCTTCATCAGGTCGCCGTTCACGGCGTGGGACAGCTCGTGCGCCAGCACTGCCTCCACTTCGGCCAGCGTCAGCTCGTGCAGCAGGGTGTCGTAGACGAAGACCTGCTTCGTCGGCCCGAGCCCGGCCACCATGGCGTTGAGCCGGCTGGACTCCGCCCCCATCCGCAGCTCGGCGACGCGCTCCACCTTCACCCCCGCCCGGTCGGCCAGGCTCTGGATCAGCGCGGTGACCTGCGGGTCGGAGACCGGCCGGACCTCGTGGAAGAGGGGCAGAAGCAGCACCGGGTAAAGCGCGGCCATCAGCAGGCTGAAGGCCGCCGTCACCAGTGCGGCGCCCGCCCACCAGCGGGCAGGGCTGCGGCGAATGAGAGCGTAGAGGGCAAGCCAGAGCAGAAGCGAGGTGCCCAGCCCCACCAGCAGGCTGAGCAGGTGGTCGCCGAACCACGCCCAGGGGGTCTCCCGGGTAAGGCCGTAGGCCCGCTCGTGGGCGTACTCCAGGTAATAGGCAAAGGGCAGCTCCACCAGGGCAGTGAGAAGGCCCACGCCGGCGGCCACGCAGGCCACCTCCAGCCACCAGCGCCCCCTCCCCCGCGCCTCCAGCCAGCGGAGCAGCCGCGCCCCGGCGGGGTGGAAGCAGAGCAGGGCGAGCGCCGCCAGCGAGGCAATCGACTTCAGGCTGCCCGCAATGCGGGCCTCCCGGGTGAAGCGGCGACCGCGCTCCAGCATCTCGGCGGGGAAGTAGTGGAGCGCCTCCACGTTCAGGGGGCGCGGCTCCAGGGTCGCGAAGAGGAGCATGAGCATCAGGCCCAGGGCCAGGGTGAGCAGCACGGTCCAGGCGGCCCTGAGGGGCAGGCTCGGCGTGCGCACGGGCGTCGACCTCCCGGGTAGTCCGACTCTACCCCTCTCTATGCAGCCCGTCCCCGGCGGTAGACGCGTCCTCGGGGACAAGAATGAGCCCCTCCCCGGACGGGGGACCAGCCCCCTGCCCCGGGAGGGGCCATGTTCATCTCCATGCACACGGGCTTCACGCCCCGGTCCGCGCCTCATTCCCCTGCAAGGCTTGCGGCGAGCCCCTCGTCGAGGAAGTCCGCCAGCATCTCCCGCTCCTTCTCGGTCAGGTGGTCGATCGTGTTCCAGTAGCGGCCTGCCAGGTCGGCCAGTTCGGTGCTGAAGCCCTGCCCGATCGACTGGATGACGACGCCCATGACGAGCCCCACGAACATCGTGAGGCGCATTTCCCGGCCCGGCGCCTGCTGCAGCAGCGACGTGACGGCACCGATCGTGTCGGCGCTCAGCGCCCGCAGGCAGACCAGGAGCAGACCGATGAGACAGGCGCAGAACATCGCGCCGGCCTCCATCCCGCCGATTTCGCCCGTGGTCCGCTCAATCGCCCTGGCCGGGCTGAGACCCCTGAGCTCATGCAGGAGCTGCCGCGCCCGTTCCTTGATGGCCGCCAGCTCCTCTTCCCCGCGCGCGCCGTGCGGGCGCCGGAGTAGCGCCTCGGCCTGCTTCGTCGGCACGAAGACGATTTGCGACCGCCCCATCTCGCCGGGCCGCACGGCGTAGTTGCGGGTGATGAGCCCCTGCTTCTCCAGTTGCTTCAGCATGTCGTAGGCCGTCCACTTGCTTACCCCGATGAGCTTGGCCAGCGCTTCATAGTGAACCGGAAGCTGGGTGCGGTGGTACAGATCCATCAGCCCCTGCAGGAACTGCTTGCGCCGCTCTGTGAGGTTAACTCTGACCACCTCCCCAAAAAGCCAAAGATCCATCCTTAAGTAACATATACGCGCATCAACGGGGAGTCAAGGACGCGGCGCTTGTGCTGGCTCTCAATCTCCTCCAGAACCGACTCCACCTGCCGGCAGAAGTCTTCTGCCAGCTTCACGGACAGCCACTGAACAAGATCCTTGAAGGACGTCACCGAATCCGTTACTTTGATCATAGGACCTCCCCCATGGAATCCTTTGGGATTCTGAGTGTCGGGTCACTCAGGGGGAGGTCTCTACTATTTCAACTTCGGCGTCCCTGCCCAGCCCAATTTGGTGTTACGCGATGCGTCGACACCCGCGATATTTTTTGGGTCTATTGGGTGAAAACCTATTGCGAACAGCGCCAGCACGAGGTATGCTCAGAAGTGGATCTTGGGTCTTTTGGGGGTTTGTCGGGACCTTCTTGGGTCTTTTTGACTACCCCCATCGCGTCAGGAATGGGTTCGGAAAGGAGGTGACCGCGATGTCGCCCGCCGCGTGGATCGTGGTCATCATCGTTGTCCTTGTCGCCATTGGCGGGTACCTCTGGTACGCCAAGAAGAACAGCAAGTGGCCGTTCGCCCATCAGAAGGCCTGATCGGCCACACCGCAGCAGCCCCTGGGCTCCGGCAGCCCAGGGGCTGTCCCTTGGCCTCATCGCGGGGAGGTGCGCACAGCAAACGGGGTGGAAGGGATGCAGGCAAATCCGCGCGTTGCCCTCATACTCAGCAGTGGTGCAGCCCGGGGCTTTGCCCACGTGGGCGTGCTGGAGGTGCTCGATGCGGCCGGCATCCGGCCCAGCCTGATCGTGGGCGCCAGTTTCGGCGGGCTCGTCGGTGCCGCCTACGCGGCGGGACGGGCGCCGGCCGAGATGGCGGCCCTCGTACGGCGAATCGACTTCAGGACCGTGCTGGCACTCACCGACCCCACCCGCCCGCGGGACGGGCTGGTTGCCGGGGACAGACTGGAGGCGTTCTTTGCCGATCTGGTCGCCCATGCCGACTTCGCCGGGCTCAAGACACCTGCCGTTCTCATCGCCACGGATCTGGACACCGGCTGTCCGGTCGTGCTGAACCGGGGGGACGTCGCCCGGGCCATCCGCGCCAGCACGGCCATCCCGGGCATCTTCGCGCCGGTCCGATGGGAAGGTCGGGAACTGGTCGATGGCTCCCTTTCGTCGGGACTGCCGGTCTGGGCGGTCGGGGACCCCAAATCCTGGGTGATCGTTGCGGTGGACGTCACCTCGTCCGTCGACGCAGGTCCGTTTGCCGCCGCACTGCGCACGGTCGGGCACCTGCCCTGGCTGCTCCCCGAAGGCGGGAGAGACGTCCTGCCTGCGAAGCCAGACCACATGCCGGCGATCGCCTGGAGCGTCCTCCGGGCCGCCCGCTTCGTGGGAAGAGCCACCGACACGCTGCAGGAACAGACCCGCGGCAAGCTTGTGCTGATCCGCCCTCCCGTGCAGAACGTGCGGTGGTTCGAGTTCACGAGGGGAGACGAAATCCGGCGCCTCGGTTTCCAGGCGGCCATGCAGGCCCTGCCGCGGATCGAGCGGGCGCTGCAGGCCGGATGACCAAAATGAGCCACGCCCTGGAGCGGCGTGGCTCATCCCGTTACCGACCGCTTACAACGCCTCATCCGGCTGGAACAGCTCCGCCAGCACCCGCTCGCGGTGCTGCAGGAACTGGCGGGTGATCTGGTAGTGCGGTGTGTCCTCGTACCGGACCTCGGCGGGTGGGGATTCGTCGAAGGAGAAGATCTGCGCCCCCGGGTAGCCCAGGATGATCGGCGAGTGGGTAGCGATAATCCACTGCGCGGTGGGGCCGAGGTCGTGGATCACCCGCAGGAACGCCAGCTGCCGCGCCGGGGACAGGGCCGCCTCGGGCTCGTCCAGCAGGTAGAGCCCCCTGCGGCCGAAGCGGTGGGTGAAGAGCGCCAGGAACGCCTCGCCGTGGGAGCGCTCGTGCAGGGAGCGGCCGCCGTAGGCCTCGTAGACCCACCGGCCGCCGCCGAAAGGTTCCCGGGCGAGCTCGTCCAGGTAGGAGGCGAAGTGGTAGAACGTCTCCGCCCGCAGGAAGAAGCCCTCGGTCACCTTGGGCAGCCAGGAGAGGCGGACGGCCTCGCCCAGGGCGCTCTCGGCCGCGTCCACCCGCAGCATGTTTGACCGGCCGCCGCCGGCGGTGCTGAAGCCGCACTGGTAGGCGATGGCCTCGAGCAGCGTCGACTTGCCCGAGCCGTTCTCGCCCACGAAGAAGACCACGTGGCTCCGGAACCGAAGCTCCTCCAGGTGCCGGATGGCCGGGATGTTGTAGGGGTACACGTCCCAGTTGGAAACGGTCTCGCGCCGGAGGGAGACCTCCCGGAGGTACAACGGCATCCTCCCCTTTGTGTAGCGTGCGCAGGGCCCGGTGGAACAGGCGGGGCGGCAGCGGCCCCCGCCCGCGCCTGCCGAGTCCCGTGCACCTGCCTAATCTTTGTTCGGCGGGCAGTACTTCCCGAACCAGCGCAGGATCTTGTGGAACCGGTCCACCCGCAGCACCGGCGGGCCCTCCCGGGTGAGGTCGTGGTTCGACCGGGGATGCCGCACCAGCTCGGTCGGGGCCTGGCCGTAGAACTTGATGGCCATGTAGAACTGCTCCGCCTGCTCGATGGGGCAGCGGTAGTCGAACTCCGAGTGCATGATGGAGATCGGGGTCTTCACGTTCCGCACGTAGGCCAGGGGCGAAACGCGCCACAGCTCCTGCACGCCCTCGGGCGACCAGGGGTCGTCTACCTTGTGCTGGGCCTGGTTGAAGAAGGGCCCGAAGTCGGGGGTGCCGCTGAAGGAGACCCAGTTGGAGATCGACCGGTGGGTGATGGCGGCGGCGAAGCGGTCTGTCTGGGTCACGATCCAGTTGGTCATGAAGCCGCCGTAGGAGCCGCCTGTGACGGCCAGCCGGTTCTCGTCCACCCAGCCAAAGGTGAGGGCGTGGTCAACGGCGTCCATCAGGTCCGTGTAATCCCGGTTGCCGTAGTCGCCGCGCACCGCGTCCACGAAGGCCTGCCCGTATCCGGTGGAGCCCCGGGGGTTGACAAAGAGCACGCCGTAGCCGGCCGCCGCCAGCAGCTGCATCTCCTGATAGAAGGCATGGCCGAAGCAGGTGTGGGGCCCGCCGTGGATCTCCAGCACCAGGGGGTACTTCTGCCCCTCCCGGAAGCCGACGGGCTTCATCAGCCAGCCGTGCAGGTCCCAGCCGTCGCGGGCCTTGAAGTGCAGCTCCTCCACCTCAGGCCACTCAATCTCGGCGAAGAGGCCGGCGTTCACGTGGGTCAGGCGCCACTCCTGGCCCGTCAGCACGTCGTAGACGTAGATGTCGCCGACCTCGTACATGGACCCCGCCACGAAGGCGAGCCGCTGGCCGCTCCGATCGAAGGTGCCGCCCGAGATCTCCCGCCGGCCGCCCAACAGGAGCTGCGGCCGGTCGCCGCTCACCGGGAAGGCGTAGACCGAGCAGGCGCCGCGATGGGTCACCGGCACGTAGAGCCACTGGCCGTCCGGCGACCAGGTCACCTCCACCCCCCGGCCGCCGGGCCTGACGTCGGCGCCGACGCTGTCGCCGATCTCCAGGTCCCAGTGGTCCAGGATGCGGGGATCGCCCCCGTCCACGGGGTAGAGGTAGATCTTGGGTTGGGTCGCGTTCTGGTACTCGTTCTGGTGGCCGAGGACCGCCAGGGTCTTGCCGTCGGGCGAGAACCGGGCGAGGGAGAAGGCGCCGATCCCGCCGGTGATGTTCCGGGGCCGGAACGCGGCCGCCGCCTCGGCCGCGGCCTGCTCCAGACGCCCGGCCAGGGCCTTCCGCTCCTCCTCTCCCGGCTCCTCCGCCCCGGGGACCGGCGGCGCGACCGACGCCCGGGCGGCGGGCGAGTCCGGGTCCGGCAGCGGCACCACGAAGACGTCGCGCACCCGGAACGACTCGTCCGCGGTGCGGTTGGCGGCAAAGGCCAGCCACCGGCCGTCCGGCGACCAGGTCACCGCGCCGTGGTCGTAATAGCCCCAGGTCACCTGGACGGGCTTCGGCAGCGGCTCACCCGGGGCCGGCACGGGCACCACCCAGATCTGGGCCCGCCGGTCGGGCTTGATGCCCACGCTGTTCTCACGCCAGCGCATGATGGTGAAGGTCCGGGCCTCGTCGCGGGCCCGTTTCTCCTCCGCCTTCCTGTCGGCCTCGGCCCTGGGCCGGGTGAGCATCTCGCGCCGGTCCTCGGGCCCCACCGCCGAGGTGAACGCGAGGTAGCGGCCGTCAGGCGACCAGACGGGGTTCGACGCGCCGTGGCGCATCTGCGTCAGCTGGCGGGCCTCGCCGCCGTGCCGGTCGATGAGCCAGATCTGCTTGTCGCCGCTCCGGTCGGAGACGAAGGCCAGCGTGCGACCGTCCGGCGACCAGCGGGGCGACCGGTCGCTCCCGGACCCCTGGGTGAAGGGCACCGGCTGGCCGCCGGTCGTGGGCACGAGCCAGATGTGAGACCGCGGCTCCTTTGTTTCGGGATCGACGTGGGTGCGCACGAAGGCGACCACCTCGCCGTCGGGCGAAATCTGCGGGTCGCTCACTGTGACGAACTTGTACAGATCTTCCGGAACCAGGCGTCGCTTCTGCTCCGACAATTGCAACTCCTCCTTTGTGGGGCACTCTTCCATACTTAAACGGCGTGCCCTGCAGTACCTCCTGGGAGTCCCCGGCCCATGGGCGACCCCGGCGGAGGGACGGGACGGGACAGAGTCGAAGTGGACGCACCGTCACGAGTTTCACCAGTACCCGGAAAGGAGTCTTTCCCGTGACCGAAAAGCGAGTCCCGGCCACCTTCATCGAACGCCCCAACCGCTTCGTCGCGCGCGTCCGCCTCGCCGACGGGCAGGAAGTCCGGGTCCACGTGGCCTCCTCGGGCCGCATGGCGGAACTCCTCCTGCCCGGGGCGCCGGTAATCGTCGATTTGCTGGACGGTGCGGCGGAAACGCCGCCGTCCGGCGCAGAAACGGTCCCGCAACTCGCGGCAGCAGAGTCTCCGCGGCCCGTCGCCCCGTCCCCCGGACGGAAGACGGCTGGGCGCCTGGTGATGGTCCGCACCGGCCCCACGTGGGTCTCCGCCGACACCTCGCTGCCCGGCAAGCTTTTCCGGGAGGCGGCCGGCCGGGGGGCGCTCCCGCCCTTCGCCCGCTACACCGGGGTGCGCCCCGAGTACCCCTACGGCGAGAGCCGCATCGACTTCCTGCTCACGGGACCGGGCCTGCCCCCCTGCCTGGTGGAGGTGAAGTCGGTCACCTCGGTGCTGCCCGCGGCCGACGGGGCGCGGGTGGCCCGCTTCCCCGACGCCCCCACTGCGCGCGGCGCCAAGCATCTGCGGGAGCTGGCCGGCGCCCTGCGCGCGGGGTATCGCGCCGCCGTCTGCTTCATCGTGCAGCGAGACGACGCCGACGCATTCGGCCCCTGGGACGAAATCGACCCGACCTTCGGCGAGACCCTGCGGCAGGTGGCCCGGAAGGGCGTGGAGGTCTACGCCTTCTCCACCCGCGTGACCCCGGAGGGCGCCGCGCTGGACGGGCAGCTGCCCGTGCGCCTGGACGGGCCGGAAGACGGTGCTGGACAGGCCCCCGCACACTCCGGCCGGTAGGCCCTTCGCCCGGGCACACCCGCCTTCATTACGGAGCCCCTGCGCGGTGCAGATGCTTTCGAGGCATGGCCACCCCTTCCGGAGGGAACCGGGATACTACCTGAGGATGATATTTGTGCACTCAGAAACCTCGCATATCCAAAAATCCACTCTGCGTGGCATAATAGCAGGCATATAAAGCCACACACAGTGGTGGAGGGGATCAACGGTGCGCAAGACGATCTGGTCCAACATGGCAGTGAAGCTCCTCATCTCACCCCTTGTGCTAACCGTTCTCCTCATCGGAATGGGACTGGTGAGCCTGGGCACCACCCAGGCGCTGCTGCGGGAACTCGGCACGATTGACCGGAGCTACACGCTGGCCGAGGGGGTCCAGGCGCTGCGGGCTGACCTGCTCCAGGAAGCCAGCGGTATCAGCAACTACGTGCTCTTCGGCGACTCCCGCGACATGGCAGACTACCAGAGCGCCAACCAGCGGGTGAGCAACGCGCTGGAGGAACTGCTGGACATCGCCGAGGACGAGGCCATCCGCTCGCAACTGGTCACCGTGAAGGAGCAGCACGAGAAGTACGTCCAAGCCGTGGAGAAGATCCGGACCATCCTCCGCGGCAGGAATGACCACGAGGCGGTCGTGGTCCTGCGCATGGAAGCCGTGCCGGCCATGATGGAGATGACCCGGACCATCAACGGTCTGGTGGATTCGCTCACCCAGGAGGCATCGGCCGACCTCTCCGGCGTCCGGCTGCGGTCCCGCATCATGCAGGGGGGCGTCATCGTCTCCGCCGCCGTCGCCGTGATCGTAGGCGTGGGGGTGACCCTGCTCATGGCCCGCCGGCTGACCCGCCCGATGCAGCACCTGGCCACCGCGGCGGCGGCCATCGCCGCAGGCGATCTGCGCACGCAGGAGCTGGCAGTCGCCCGGAACGACGAGCTGGGCGAGATGATCCGCACCTTCAACAGCATGGTCCGCAACCTGCACGACACCCTGCGCCGGGTGAGCGAGAGCGCCGAGGCCGTCATGGGCGCCTCCCGACAGCTGTCGGCCCTGGCCCGGTCGTCGGCGGATGCGGCTTCCAGCTCGGCGCAGGCCATCACCCACGTGGCCTCCGGTGCGACGGACCAGGCCCACGAGGCCGCCGAGGTGAACACCACGGTGGCCCGGCTGCAGGAGACCATCCGATCGATCGCCGAGGCGGCCTCCCGCTCGGCGGCCGACATCGGGCAGGCGACGGAACTGCTGGGGCAGATGACGGCCAGCTTCGACCAGATGGCCCAGCGCGTATGGGGTTCGGCGGAGCGGGCCGCGGTGGCCATGCAACAGGCCGAGTCCGGCGCCCGGGTGGTGGAGCGGACGCTGCAGGAGATGGCCACGGCGAGCGAAGTCGTAGCCCAGGCGGCGCAGCGCCTGCGGGAGCTGGAGCAGCTTTCGGGGCAGATCGGGACCATCAGCGAGACGATCTCCACCATCGCCGACCAGACCAACCTGCTGGCCCTGAACGCGGCCATCGAGGCGGCCCGGGCGGGCGAGCACGGCCGGGGCTTCGCGGTGGTGGCCGACGAGGTGCGCAAGCTGGCGGAGCGGGTGGCCGACTCGGCGGGCAAGATCACGGCGCTCATCGGCAGCATCCAGCAAGGCACCGCCGAGGCCGTGGCCGCCATGGAGGCCGGCACGGCTCGGCTGGACGAAGGAAACCAGCTGGCCGGCGAGGCCGGCGAGTCCCTGCAGGCGATCCTGCGGGCCGTGCGGGAGGCCACGGCCAACATGGACGACGTGGCCGCCGAGGTGGAGAAGGTGAAGGCACACGCCGCCGACGTTGCGACCACCGTCAAGGCGGCGGCCGAGCTGGTCCAGTCCAACAGCGCCGCCACTGAGGAGTTCTCGGCCGGCGCCGCGCAGGTGACCGCGGCGGTGCAGCGCATCGCCGCGGTGTCCCAGGAGAACGCCGCGGCTGCCGAGCAGGTCGCCGCCTCCACGCAGGAGATGAACGACGCCGCCGGGCAGGTGGCTGCCGCGGCGCAGCAGCTGGCGCAGACGGCGGCAGAACTGCAGGCCGAGGTGCGGCGGTTCCGGTTGTAGGTGGCGTGCCGGAGGTCACAGCCGGCGCATAGGGGAAGCCAGGCCACATCCGGCAGCGGGGAAGGGTCCGGTGGCGGCACACGTCGCCATGCAACTGGTTAAGGCGCTCCGCCCTCAGTGCGGAGCGCCTTTGTTCTGTCGACCGGACACCCGCCTCCGGCGGCACTCGGGTGTTCCCCCTTGACAGAGCACAACTAACAGCGGAATGCTATGGATAGTCTGAATAAAGCACACGACCTGATGCTGTGGAGTGGGCGAGGGCAAAAAGCAAACCAAGGTGGCCGAGCAGAGGTGAATGTGTATGCTGGCGCTGGGCCGGCCACAGATGGCACCGCTAGTCTTGCGGTCGTCATTGCGATGGCCGTTGCGGCTATCGCGGTTCGCGCGAGCCAACATCCAAGGGAGGCGGAGGCGGAACCACCCCAGGCAGACGTCATGGCCATTCTGAGTGTCGACCCACCGCAGATTCAGGGGAATGAACTCTACGACCAAGCATTCGCCCGGTCCGTCGTGGAACGGGCCGACGCCATCCTGAACCAGATTGACCAGGACGATGTGCCCCCACCTGCTGCGTTTGTGTTTCAGAACGCAAAGCAAGAACTCCTGACCGCCAGAGACCTCCTGAACCGAGGCGACTTCACGGAAGCCGTTCGCTTCAGTTCGCAAGCCGAAGCCGCTGCCCATCAGGTGCGCTTCGTCATTCAGGCAGAGGCTGAGTAAGGTGGACCCCATTGTCAAGACACGATTTTGGCCTTGGTTAAGCTACACTCG
>NZ_JBFNEH010000071.1:0-12725 GCF_040797425.1 Symbiobacterium sp.
TTCAATGGGTTTCCATTGCACGAAGTCCGGGTTATTCACGCGAAACTTGAGCTAGAACCAATCCTGCACTGCCGAGATGCCGACCTCCTCCCCTTCCCGGAGCGAGGAGAGCACGGTCAGCACCGCCAGGGCGGTGTCCAGCGAGGTCAGCGTCGGCACGCCGTGCTCCACCGCCGTGCGCCGGATGATGAAGCCGTCCCGGTGGGCGTCCCGCCCGCGGGTGAGGGTGTTGATCACCAGGTCGATCTGCCCCGCCCGGATCATGTCGGGGATGACGGTCGAACCCTCAGACACCTTCGCCACCCGCTCCACCGGGATCGCACAGGCCTCTAGGGCGCGGGCGGTGCCGGTGGTAGCGACGATGCGGTAGCCCAGGTCGCTGAACTGCCGGGCGAGCCCCATCGCCTCGGCCTTGTCACGGTCCGCCACCGTGAAGAGCACCGTCCCCCGGTGCGGAACCTTCACCCCCGAGGCCAGGAGCGCCTTGTAGAGCGCCCGGGGCAGGTCGGAATCGACACCGAGCACCTCCCCGGTGGACTTCATCTCGGGCGAGAGCCCCGTGTCCACGGACGTGAGCTTCTGCCACGAGAAGACCGGCGCCTTCACCGCCACCCGCTCCTTCGGCTCGGGCCAGAGCCAGCCCGTGCCCTCCGGCGTCCTGCAGGAGAGCGCCGCCCCGGCCCGGGCCGGTCCGTACCCGAGTTCCCCCAGGCGGTGCCCGGCGATTACCTGGGTGGCCACTTTCGCCAGTTCCAGCCCCGTCACCTTGGTAAGGAAGGGCACGGTGCGGCTGGACCGGGGGTTCACCTCGATCACGTAGATCTCGCCGTTGTGGATTACGAACTGGATGTTCACGAGCCCCTTCACCTGCAGGGCCAGGGCCAGCCGGGTCGTGTGGGCCACGATTTGCTCCCGCTGCCGCTGGGTGAGGGTGACCGTGGGGTAGACGGCGATGGAGTCGCCGGAGTGGACCCCCGCCCGCTCCAGGTGCTCCATGATGCCGGCGATGATCACCTGCTCGCCGTCGGCCACGCAGTCCACCTCCACCTCCTTGCCCAGGAAGTAGCGGTCGACCAGCACCGGCCGGTCGGACGAGACCGCGATGGCGTCCTGCATGTAAGCCCGGAGTTCGGCCTCGTCGTGCACGATCTCCATCGCCCGGCCGCCCAGCACGAAAGAGGGGCGCACCAGCACCGGATAGCCGATGCGTTCGGCCACGGCCACCGCTTCCGCCACCGTGGTCGCCGTGCCGCCAGGGGGCCGGGGGATACCCAGGTCGCTCAGCAGCTGGTCGAACCGCCGCCTGTCCTCGGCCCGGTCCATCTGGTCGATGTCCGTGCCCAGCACCCGCACGCCGGCCCGGCTGAGCGGCCCCGCCAGGTTGATGGCCGTCTGCCCGCCGAACTGGCAGATGACCCCTTCAATCTCCCCCTCCTGCTCCACCACGTTGAGCACATCCTCCAGCGTGAGCGGCTCGAAGTAGAGCCGGTCGGACGTGTCAAAGTCAGTGGAGACGGTCTCGGGATTGTTGTTGATGATGATGGACTGGATCCGTTCCGCCTTCAGTTGCCAGGCAGCGTGCACCGCCGAGTAGTCGAACTCGATGCCCTGGCCGATGCGGATCGGCCCCGAGCCCAGCACCACCGCCTTGCGCCCCGGCGCGGAGACCGCCTCGTTCTCCTGGTCGTAACAGCTGTAATAGTAGGGCGTGGCGGCCGCGTACTCCCCGGCACACGTGTCCACCATCTTGAACACCGGCCGCACGCCCATCTCCAGGCGCAGCCGCCGCACCTCGAGGGGGTCGAGCCCCGCGAGGCGGCCGATGGCGGCGTCGGAGAAGCCGAGCTGTTTCGCCCGGCGCATCCGCTCGGGCGTGAGCGGCGCCGCGGCCAGCTCCCGCTCCATCGCCACAATCTCCTCGATCGCCCCGAGGAAAAACGGGTCGATGGCCGAGAGGGCGTGGATCTGCGCCACCGTCATCCCCCGCCGGAGGGCCTCCGCCACCACCCAGAGCCGCTCGTCGTTGGGCGTGGCCAGCTTCTCCCGCAGGGCTTCCTCGTCCAACGCCCGGACCGCGGGGTGGTCGAGGCTGTCCCGCCCGGTCTCCAGCGACCGCACTGCCTTCAGCAGGGCGCCGGGGAAGGTGCGGTCGATGGCCATCACCTCGCCGGTGGCCTTCATCTGTGTGCCCAGCGTGCGGTCTGCGGTGGTGAACTTGTCGAAGGGGAACCGGGGGATCTTGATCACGCAGTAGTCCACGGCCGGCTCGAAAGCGGCGTAGGTGCTGCCCGTCACCGGGTTCCGGATCTCGTCCAGCCGCAGCCCCACGGCCACCTTCGCCGCCACCTTGGCGATGGGGTAGCCCGTGGCCTTGGAGGCAAGCGCCGAGGACCGGCTGACCCGGGGGTTCACCTCGATCACCATGTACTCCAGGGCGTGGGGGTTCAGGGCGAACTGGATGTTGCAGCCCCCCTCGATCCCCAGGGCCCCGATGATCTTCAGGGCGGCCGAGCGGAGCATCTGGTGCTCCCGGTCCGTGAGCGTCTGCGACGGAGCGACCACGATCGAGTCGCCGGTGTGCACCCCCACCGGGTCGATGTTCTCCATGGTGCAGATGGTGATGGCGTTGCCGGCCCCGTCGCGCATCACCTCGTACTCGATCTCCTTCCACCCGAGCAGCGACCGCTCGACGAGGCACTGGGTCACCGGCGAGAGCTTGAGCCCCCGGGTGACGATCTCCCGCATCTCCTCCCGGTTGTGGGCGATGCCGCCCCCGGTGCCGCCCAGCGTGTAGGCCGGCCGGATGATCAGCGGGTAGCCCACCTCCTCGCCGAAGGCCAGGGCCTCCTCGGGGGTGGTGACGATGGCCGAGTCAGGCACGGGCTCGCCGATCTCCTTCATCAGGGCCCGGAACTCCGCCCGGTCCTCCGCCCGGCGGATCGCCGCCAGCGAGGTGCCCAGCAGCTTCACCCCGTACCGCTCGAGGACCCCCGCCTCCGCCAGCTGGGTGGCCATGTTGAGGCCCACCTGGCCGCCGAGGGTGGCCAGCAGCCCCTGGGGCCGCTCACGTGCGATCACCCGCTCGACGAATTCCGGGGTGATGGGCTCGATGTAGACCCGGTCGGCCACGTGCCGGTCGGTCATGATGGTGGCCGGGTTGGAGTTGATGAGCACGACCGTGAGCCCCTCCTCCCGGAGGGCCTGGCAGGCCTGGGTACCGGCGTAGTCGAACTCCGCGGCCTGCCCGATCACGATCGGCCCCGATCCGATGACGAGAACCTTTTGTACGTCCTGGCGCCTGGGCATAGCCAAATCCTCCTCGAGATGGGGCCTCGCCGGACCCCTTCATCTCCTTACGCAGAGCGGGTGGAGACCGCCGCCCGGGCCATCAGGGCCAGGAAGCGGTCAAACAGGTAGCGGTTCTCCTGCGGCCCGGGACAGGCCTCGGGGTGGAACTGCACGGTGAAGAGCGGCAGGCGCCGGTGCGCCAGCCCCTCGACGGTGCCGTCGTGGAGCGAGACGTGGGTCACGGCCACCTCGGGCGGCAGGCTCTCCGCCGCCACGGCATAGCCGTGATTCTGGCTGGTGATGTGGATCCGCCCCGTGTCCAGTTCCTTCACGGGGTGGTTGGCACCCCGGTGGCCGTAGGGAAGCTTGTAGATGCTGGCCCCCAGGGCCAGGGCGGCGATCTGGTGCCCGAGGCAGATGCCGAAGAGGGGCAGGCGGCCGTGTGCGAGCAGGCCGCGCACCATCTCCACCGCCTCCGGCACGTCGGTGGGGGCGCCGGGGCCGTTGGTGAGCACCACCCCGTCGGGCCGCAGGGCCAGGATCTCCTCGGCGGTGGCCCAGGCGGGCACCACCGTCACGTCGCAGCCGCGGGCCGTCAGCTCGCGCAGGATGTTCTCCTTGGCGCCGAAGTCCACGGCGACCACCCGCGGGCCGTGGCCGGGGACGCGGTAGGCCGAGGCCGTGGAGACCCGGCGCACGGCGCCGTCCAGGCGGAACGACCGGGCCATCTCCAGCCAGGCGGCCACCTGCTCCGGGCCGGCCACCTCGCCCTCCTTCAGCGTGGCGATGACCCCGCGCATGGTGCCGTGGCTGCGCAGGTGGCGCGTGAGCGCCCGGGTGTCGAGGCCCGCCAGCACCGGCACGCGATGGCCCGCCAGATAGTCAGAAAGGCTCCCGACGGCCTGCCAGTGGCTCGGCCGGTCGCAGAGCTCCTTCACAACAAGACCCCTGATCCACGGCCGCCGGGACTCGCCGTCTCCGGCAGTGACGCCGTAGTTGCCGATCAGGGGGTAGGTCATCACGACAATCTGGCCGTAATAGGACGGATCGGTCACGACCTCCTGGTACCCGGTCATGCCCGTGTTGAACACCACCTCACCGGCCCGCACGGCCGGCGCGCCGAAGCCTTCGCCCGCGAAGAGCGTCCCGTCCTCCAACACCAGAAAGCCTTTCATATAACGGCACCCTCCTCGAGATGCGGGCGTCACGGCACCCGCTTAATCCCCGGTTGGGAGACCTTTTGCTCACTTCGGCATTGTACTCTCCCGCCCCATGGGGATCAAGCGGCCCCGCTGTCGCATAATTATAATGGCTAAACGCATGTTCATGCAATAACCCACATGAGAAGAGCCCGGGAAATCGTCCCGGGCTTTTCTCCTTTCATCCGACCTGCACCGCCTCCCCACCCGGCGGCAGCTCGCCGGCATCGCTGGTCCGGTCCATCTGGCCGGGCCGTTCCCACCGCTGCGGGGGCTGCTCGGGCCTGCCGCCGATCACCGCCCGCTCGATGGGCCACCCCTCGACGGTGCCGGAGGGCTGCCATTCCACGCCGTTGAGTACTGCCTGAGCCGGCTGCTCCATCTGCTGGTAGAAGCGGTCCAGCTGGGGCAGGGTGCGGCTCATCAGCTGCACACCCTCCATCTGCCGGACCTCCTCATTCGCGAGGAAACGCTGGAGCGCCTGCTGTGCGCCCTCGTAGCTCTGCTGGATCAGGCGAACCTGGTCGATGATCCCCCCGACCACCTCCGGCGTGGCGCGGCCGGAGAGGGCGTAACGCAGCAGGCCGCCGAGCGCCGTGGTGCCGTAGAGACCCGCGAGCATGTTCTGGCTCAGCTCCTGAAATCCGGGCGCCGACGCCGCCTGACGGGCGGCGAGCCAGTGGGTGGCGTAGGCCGACTGGATCTCGGGCTGGGCCGCCTGGAGCAGACCTTGCATGCGGGACATGGAACCGGCCACCTGGGCGGAAAGCCGCATCGGGCTTCCCATGGGCATGGGCATCATCACGCCGGGCGACACCTCCGCGAAACTGGGAAAATCGGTCCGTCAACATCTTATGTCACCGGCTGCCCGGTGCTCTCTGCCCAGGTGACTGGCACCCGCCGTGCGCTGTCGCTCATCGGTTCCCGCCCCAGGCCGGCCGTCGGCCTTCTGGACCGGCACCTGGGGCCCGCCGGGCCCTCTTCGGCCGCCCCGTCACTCACTCCGACACCCGCCAGAACTGGCCCGCCCGGTCCAGCAGCAGCGCACCGCCGTCCGGCGCGGGCAGCACCCGGGCCGCCGCCCCCACCGCCGCCGGCGCCACGAGCCGCGCCGCCGCACCCGTCTCGAGGTCAAACCGGATCAGGGCCGGTTCCGGCGCGGCCACGTAGATGAGCCGGCTGGCACCCCGGTCGCTCAGCAGGGCCGCCTGCAAGCCCTCTCCGGCGACCACCGTCGCCCGCTGCACGATGCTGCCGGAGCGGACGCGCACCGCCTCGACCCCCCCGCCGGCCTGCGCCGCCCGCAGGAGCAGCCACACCGAGCCGTCGGGGGCGGGGGCCACGTGCCGGACCCGGGTGAGGACGCCCGGCGCCAGGAAGAAGCTGGCCACGCGGCCCTGGTCGACCCGGTAGAGGCGCGACGGGCCGGCGGCCCAGAGAACCCCGCTCTCATCCAGGCCGGCGGAGGTGACCTGCTCGGCCAGGGCGAAGCGCTGCGTCCCGCCGGCCCCCGCCAGGGCGAGCTGATTTCCCTGGCTGAACCAGAGCCGCCCGTCGTCCTGCAGGGCCAGGGTGACGATGGGCGTCGCACCCGCCGCCACCTCGTGCACCCGGCCACCGGAGAGACGGTAGAGCCGGCAGGCGCCCTGCGTGTCGACCACGTTCAGCCACGCCGCGCGGCCGGGAGCGGGAACCAGCGCGTAGGCCGTCACCTCATCGTGCAGCACGTAGGTGTGCGACCCATCCCAGAAGGAGGGCTTCGAGGGCGCGGTGCGGACGGTGGTCCAGGTGGGTTCGCCAGGTGCGGGGTGGCGCCGCGCCTCCGGCGCGGCGGGCACGGCCGACGGGGCGAGGTTCATCAGCAGCTGCTCCCGGATGCGCTGCACCATCACCAGCGCCTCGGCCCGCGTGGCGGTGCGCTCCAGGCCCAGCGAGCCATCATCGTAGCCCTTCAGCACGCCGCCGGCTGCGGCCTCCGCGGCCCAGTCCAGGAGCCACGCGGGGTAGCTGTCGGCGTCGGTCGCCGTAATGCGGTTCTGCCCGACCAGGCTCTCGCGTCCCAGGGCCCGCACGGCGGCCAGCACGATCTCACGGCGCCGGATGCTGCCGCCGGAGTCGATCCAGCCCTGGTATTCGGCAGGCACAAGCAGCCCGCCGGCCACCGCCGCCTGGGCGTAGCCCTGCTCCACCCACCAGTTGCGGGGTGCGTAGGCCGCGACCAGGTCCGGCCGGGGCCGCAGCCCCAGCGCGCCCGTGAGCAGGGTGAAGAACTCGGCCCGGCTGATCAGCAGGTCCGGGCGGAAGCTTCCGTCGGGCAGACCGTGCACGTACCCCTCCGCCGCCCCGGCGGCAATCTCGGCTTGGGCCCAGTGCCCCTCCAGGTCCCAGAACGGCGCGGCCTGCGCAAAAGGCGGCGCGGCCACCTCCAGCAGGGCGAGGAGGGACAGCGCCGTCGTCACTCGGTAGAAACGCTTCATCATCGTACAGACCTCCCCGTACAGAGACGGGAGGTCTGCGGCTTGTGTTTGCGCAATCGCTCAATTAACAGAATGTGGCAGAGGGCCGGGCGGTGCCCGGCATCAGACGACAACCCCACCGTTGGGCGAGATCACTTGTCCCGTGATGAAGCCCGCCTGCGGGCCGGCCAGGTAGCGGACCAGGCTCGCCACCTCCTCCGGCGTGCCCAGTCTCCGCACCGGCACCCGCGCCAGCCAGTCGGCCAGGTCGTCGCCCTGCAGGAACTGGTTCATCTCGGTGTCGATCGCCCCGGGGGCCACGGCGTTGACGGTGATGCCGAACGGTCCCACCTCCTGCGCCAGGGCCCGGGTAAAGCCGTTCTGTCCGGCCTTCACCGCCGAGTAGGCCACCTCACCCGCCGCCCCGGTGATGCCCCAGATCGACGAGATCGTGATCACCCGGCCGTAGCGGCGGGCCATCATGTGGGGCAGCGCGGCGCGGGTGCACGCGTACATGCCCGTCAGGTGCACGGCCACCAGATCATCCCACTCGTCCAGGGAGGTGTCCACCAGCAACTTCTCCAGCGCCGTGCCGGCGTTGTTCACCAATACGTCAATCTGCCCGAACCGCCGCACGGTGGCCGCGACGGCCGCCTCGCAGGCGGCGGCGTCCCGCACGTCGACCTGGATCGCCTCCGCCTCGCCGCCCGCCCGGCAGATCTGCTCCACCACGGCCTCCGCCTTCTCCCGCTGCCGCAGGTAGCCCACCATCACCCGCGCACCGCCTGCCGCCAGGGCGAGGGCGATGGCCCTGCCGATCCCCCGCGAGGCGCCGGTGACCAGGGCCGCCTGCCCGGCCAGCTCACACGGGGCGTCGGGCACCAGGCCCGTCCGCGCCAGGGCTTCCATGCCGCTCGGCTCCATGTCGGTCGCCTTCCTTCCTGCCATGATCTGGACTGCCGGTGTACCGCATAGGGTTTCCACGCGGTGCGGGGCACCCCCTGCAGGAACCGGCCCGGCCAGGGACGAACCGGAAGGCAGAGAGGAGTGTGAACACGTGCGCTTCCGCCCTGACCAGCGCCCCTCCAAGTGGGGGGCCACGGCGGCCGTGGTCGACCACCAGCGCGCCGAGGCGGTGGTCGAGTACCTCGCCGCCCTCGAGGGAACGCCCTTCGACGCCGTCACCCGGCTGTCCGACCTGACCGAGATCAAGGGTTACCGCTACGTCTTGCTTCAGGTGAGCCTCGACTTCAGCCACCCCCGCTTCCCGGCGATCGCCCCGGTGCTCGACGAAATCGGCGGCAGCGAGTTCCAGCTCATCGTGGTGGAGACCCCCGAGGGCGCCGTCTACCTCATCGTGGACAAGCACAACCTGCCCGACGAGGAAATGCGCCCGGACCACCCGCTCCTGCGCCGCCTGGCGGACTGGCTGGGTTCGGCCCTGAGAAAGCCTGACTAGGACGAATTGTGGGCAGATGCAATCTCTGCATCTGCCCATAGTTCGTACACCTATGTTATACTCATTTGGGAGTAGACACAAAGGATATCGGTATGGAAGGATCTAAGTGGTTCCCTAGATAGGCAGATAGGGGGATGGGAGCGGTCATGGCGGATACGAAGGAGTTGTACGACATCACCCTGATTGGAGCAGGCCCGGTCGGACTCTTCGGCGTGTTCTACGCGGGCATGCGCGGCATGAAGACGAAGGTCATCGAGGCCCTGCCCGAGGTGGGGGGACAGCTCACCGCCCTGTATCCGGAGAAGGACATCTTCGACGTGGCGGGCTTCCCGCGTATCAGCGCGAAGCAGCTGGTGGAGCAGTGCAAGGAGCAGGCGGACCGGGCGAACCCAGGCGCCACCTACGTGTTCAACCAGCGGGTCGAGCACCTGAACAGGCTGGAGGACGGCACCTTCGAGCTGGTCACCCACACCGGAGAGCGGCACTACTCCAAGGCCGTGCTCATCACGGCCGGCATCGGGGCCTTCGAACCCAACCGCATCCCCAACGAGTCGGCGCGCCAGTATGAGGGCAAGGGCGTCTTCTACAGCGTCAGCAACCTGCCCCAGTTTGAGGGCAAGCGGGTACTGGTGATCGGGGGCGGCGACTCCGCGGTGGACTACGCGCTGATGACCGAGCCGATCGCGCAGGATGTCACGCTGATCCACCGGCGCGACGGCTTCCGGGCCCACGAGGAGTCGCTGAAGAAGCTGGCCGAGTCCCGGGTGCACGTGAAGGTCTTCTACGAGCTGCGCCGGGTGGAGGGTGACGGCAACTGGGTGAAGCGGGCCACCATCTTCGACAACCGGACGGGCGAGGAGACCACGCTGGACGTGGACTACGTCATCCTCGGCACCGGCTTCAAGGCCTCGCTGGGCAACATGCTGGAGTGGGGCCTGGAGATTGAGAACAAGAAGCAGATCGTGATCAACTCCAAGGGCGAGACCAATATCCCGGGCGTCTACGCCGCCGGTGACATCGCCTGGTATCCGGGCAAGATCCGCCTGATCGCGACCGGCTTCGGCGAGGTGGCCACGGCGGTGAACAACGCCAAGGCCTACGTCCACCCGGGGTCGGCTGCCTTCCCCGGGCACAGCTCGGAGCAGACGAAGAAGTGACCGTGAGAACGCCCCCGGCTCGGCCGGGGGTTTTGTTTTCCCCTTGAACGGGCGGCGGCCGATGCACAATGCTATCGTTGGAACGGATGCCGCGCAGCACCGGCCGCCGAGCCGGCCGTCCCAGGAAAGGATGATTACCCCGCCATGCGCCTGAAAGCGACCCCCGAAGACTTCGTGGTGCGAGAAGCCGTCGACCTGCGCATCCGGCAGAAGCCGGCCCGGTACCGGGTCTACCTGCTCGAGAAGAAGGGCTGGAATACCGCCGACGTGGTCTCCGCGATCGCCCGCGCCCGGGGCATCCCCCAGTCCCTCATCCGCTACGGGGGGAAGAAGGACCGGCACGGCCATACCTTCCAGTACATCACCATCGAGCACCCGGCCGACCACTCCCTGGCCACCCCGGCGTATCGCTTGAAGGCCGTCGGCTACGCCACCGAGCCCATGGGGCCGGCCCGGATTCTCGCCAACCACTTCGAGGTGACCGTGCGGGAGCTGAACCCCGAGGCGGCCGAGCGCCTCGTTACGGGGGCCGCGCGGGTGGCGGCCGAGGGGTTCCCCAACTACTTCGACGACCAGCGCTTCGGCAGCTACGACCCCGAACGGGGCTTCATCGTGGAACACATGCTGCAGGGCCGGTGGGAGGCGGCCCTGGCCATCGCCCTGACACACGTCTACCCCGGCGAGAAAAAGGCGGCAAAGGCGCGCAAGCGGCAGCTCAGGGAGGCGTGGGGCGACTGGCCGGCGTGCCGCGCCTTGGCCAGGACCGCCTTCGAGCAGCGCTGCTTCGACCTGCTCTCCCGGCACCCCGACCGCTTCCGGGAGGCGCTGGCCACCGCCCGGCGCGAGGAGGTCGAGATGTGGCTCTCGGCCTACCAGTCCTTCCTCTGGAACGAGGTGCTGGCGCGGCTGGTCGCCCGGAGCGCGGCCGGGCAGGCGGAAACCGCCCTGGTGGCCGGCACCGCCAACGTCTACCGCTTCGGGCCCCCCTCGCCCTCCCTGCGGGAGATGGTGATCCCGCTGCCCGGGAAGGGGATGCGGTTCCCGGCGCCCGAGGCGGGGCTGGTGCTGGAGGAGGTGCTGCGGGAGCGGCGCCTGCGGCCGGCGCAGCTGCAGTCGGAGCTGCTGCCGGGTTACATGATGAAAGGGTCGCCCCGGGAGGCGTGGGTAACGCCCCGGGCGCTGCACACCGAAGGCCCGTTGCCAGACGACCGCTACCCCGGCCACCTGCGGCTGCTCCTCCGCTTCATGCTGCCACGGGGCGCCTACGCGACCATGCTCCTCAAGGCCGCTGCTCTCTGAGCCGGACGGCGGTACGGGTGCGCGCCGTCAGCTGGCGGCCACGCAGGTACTTCACCGGGGCCGCCACCAGCTTCTGGAGCAGCGGCATCACGCCGCTCCCCATCTCCCAGGCGTGGTAGCCCTCCACGAGGTGCTTGATGAACATCGCGGGAAGCCCGGCCAGGCTTTCGTCTCCCATCATGCCCACTCCCTGGTAGCGGCCCAGCGAGGCGAACTGGCCGCGCATGCGGAACCGGAACGGCTGCTCCTCCTGTCCCCTGACGCGGCGCAGGATGTTGGCCGCGGCGGCGCGTCCCATCTGGACCGCGGCCTGCCCGGTGGGCGGAATCTCCCGCCCCGTGGCCGGGTCGGTAAAGGCGGCCGAGTCCCCGATGATGTAGACGCGGTCGTCGCTGACCGACCGGAGGTAGGCGTCGACCTTGCCGCGCCCGCGCGTCCCCAGGGCCAGGCCGGAGGGGGTCAGCACGGAGTGCCCCCGCACCCCGCCGGCCCAGATCAGGAGGTCGTAGGCGATCTGGTCACCCTTCTCCAGGTGTACGGTGGCCTCGTCCACGGCGATGATCGGGTTGCCGGTGATGATGCGGATCCCCTTCTGCTCCAGCACCTGCCGCGACAGCCCGACGAGTTCGTCGGGGAAGCCGGCCATGATCTCCGGCATCGCCTCGAGCAGCGTGAGCCGCAGGCGCCCGGGGTACTCGTCGGCCAGCTCCGCCACCAGCTCGACGCCGGTGAGGCCGCCGCCCACCACCATCACGTGCGCCGGGTGAACCCCGCCGGGCGGAATGGCGCTCGCCGTGCGGTCGCCGCGGGCCGCCAGGTCGGCCACCCGCTCCCGCACTTCCCGGGCCGCCTGCGGGGTGCCCACCGTCAGGGCGTGCTCGCCCACGCCGGGAATGCCGAAGTACTCCGGCTCGCTGCCCAGCGCAAAGACGAGCAGGTCATACCCCAGCCGGCCGTGAACCTTCAGCTCCACCTGCTGGTCGGCCGGGTGGATGGCGGTCACGTAGTCCTGGATGAAGCGGCCGGGCGACGCCACCAGGCGCTTGAGCGGAATGCGCACCGCATCGGCATCCTCGCCGGCGGCGTACATGTGCAGTTCGGTGGTGAACCAGTGGTAGCGGTCGCGACTCACCAGCACGAGGTCGTGACCGCGGGGCAGGTGATCCTGCAGTTCCAGGAAACAGGTGAGCCCGGCGTACCCCGCGCCCAACACCACGATGCGATACGACGTGGTCTCTGACAGATCCGGCACGATTCGCACCCCTCCCGCGCAGTCGCTGACCTTAGTCTTGCCCGCAGGGCGGCGCAGCCGAATGGCGCAATCCCCCTGCGCTGCCAGCAAACCGTCCGCGTAGGGGCGGGCGGAGCCGCTCACAATAGGATCGGTCCCGGTTGAGACTCCTAACAACGCACTAGGGGGAGTTTCAAAATGGCTAAGGATGTGCAGCTGTCGGGCAACAACATCAAGGGTGTGAGCGGCGCCCAGCACGGCGCTCAGCAGAACGCTGGCGCCATGCAGCGTGCGGCCAGCAAGGCGGGCCAGTATAAGTTCGAGTTCGGTTCCTTCGGCTCGACGTCTGGCACCAACGGCTCGACCGCCGGCGTGAAGCTGTCCGGGAACAACATCACCGGGGTCAGCGGTGCCCAGCATGGCGCCCAGCGGAATGCTGAATCCATGCAGCGGGCAGCGCAGAAATCCGGCCAGTAACGGGATCCGCGCGAGGCACCGGTTGCCGTGGCAACCGGTGCTTCTGCGCGCTTGCGCGCGGTTGACGGGTCGTGTTATAAGTGAATGAGCGCTCGTTTTATAAGTGAGGGGGGGGGGGGGGCCCCCCCCCCCCCCCCACCCCCCCCCCCCACTGCGGCG
>NZ_JBFNEH010000072.1:0-11878 GCF_040797425.1 Symbiobacterium sp.
AGTGCCTTCGAAAGCAGCACCGGGGTAGCCCCCTGCGGGCTACCCCGTCTTGTTCTCCCCTCGCCTCACCTCAGGCGGCCCGTGCGCCCGCGTTCAGGGTGCGGCCGCCCTTCGGTTCAGCCGGGCGTACAGCCCCCGGTTCCGTCGGTAGATGGCCACGAAGGCGGCGAAGAGTTCATCATAGGTCCGGCGGTGCGCCGGGTCCGGTTCGAAGGTGCGGGCGACGGCCACCAGGTCCGGGATGTCGCCGAAGCCCAGCTCGCCCAGGCCCACCAGCGCCAGGAGCCCGGCGCCCCGCACGTTCGCTTCCACGGGGCGGTCCACCTGCTGGACCACCCGGTTCAGCACGTCGGCGAAGATCTGGCACCAGAGCGGCGACCGGGCCCCGCCCCCGATGATCTGCAGCGGCTCCATCCGCCGCCGCGCGAAGGACTCTACGGCCCCCAGCAGCCAGCGGGCGTTGCAGGCGACCCCCTCCAGCACCGCCCGCACCAGGTGGCCCCGGGTGGTCCGCAGGGAGAGGTTGTGGAAGCCGCCCCGGACCCACGGGTCCTCCACCGGGGTGCGCTCCCCGTACAGCCAGGGGGTGAAGAGGAGCCCGTCGCTGCCGGGCGGGACCGCGGCGGCCAGGGCGAGCAGCCGCTCCAGGGCTCCGTCGGGCACCTGTGCGGGGCCCGGGTGGGCGCCTACAGGTGGCAAGGAGGCGGCGCCGGAGCCGGCGAGGGGGCCCGGGTCCGCAACGGCGGGGCGCTCCGCCGCGGCGCCTGCCGGGTGCCCTGGACGGGCATCCGGAAGGGTCGCATCCGGACCTGCACTCGCGGCCGGGCACGGCTCTGTCAGCAGATCCCGCACGTGCAGCAGGCACGCGCCGGCGGCCTCCTGCTCGTTGGCGATCAGGTACCGCCCCGGGATGGCAGCGGGGATGGAGGCCATGTTGTGCAGGAGGTCGGTCTTCAGATAAGGCACGTGGGCCGAGATCCAGGCGGAGGTGCCCACGTAGAGGTGCGGCTCCAGGTCCCGCGTCGCTCCGGAGCCGATGGCCGCCGCGTGGATGTCCGGGGTCCCCGCCACCACGTGGGTATCGGGCCTCAGCCCCAGTTCCTCGGCCACGGCGGGCCGGAGGCGGCCGAGCACCGCCGTGGCCGGCAGCAGGTCGGGCAGCTGCGACCGGTCGAGTCCGGCGGCGGCGACCAGGTCGGGGTCGTAGCGGATGCGGTAGGGGTCCCGGTTGTCGGTGACCCAGTGGAGCGTCATGGCCTCGTAGGTGGAGGCCAACTCGCCGGTGAGGCGGAGGTTCAGGTAATCCTTGGGCTCCAGGAACTTGTGCGTGGCGGCGTAGACGTCGGGGCGGGCCCGACGGATGTAGAGGATGTGGGCGAGGGAGTCCTTGCCCGCCCGGCCGGGGATGCCGCCGGTGCGCCGGACCCAGCGCCACAGCTTGTCGACGCCGTAGCCGGAGATGGAGATGGGCCCGCCGGTGAGCCGGGCGACGTCCGGCGCGCCGCGGGTGTCCATCCAGCTGATCGCCCGCATCAGGGGGCGGCCGCTCCGGTCCACGGCCACCGTTGCCGACCACTGGGCGGTGCAGCAGATGGCGGCCACCTGGTCCGGGCGGGCGACGCCCCGGGCCAAAAGCCGGCGCGCCGCGGCCACCAGGGCGGCCCACCACTCGGAAGGGTCCTGCTCCGCCCCGCCGCCGGGCAGCAGGTGCAGCCGGACCGGCACGCTCTCCAGGGCGGCGACCCGGCCCATGAAGGAGACCAGGGCCGCCTTCAGGGCCGATGTGCCCAGGTCGAAGGCCAGAACATACCGCTCCGCCATGGCTCACACCCTGTAGAGCAGGTCGATGTAGCCGGTGAGCACCTGGCGGACCAGGTCGGGCGGGGCGGCGGCCGCCATGCCGTAGATGGGGGCGAGGCCGGTCTGCTTCTCGGGATTGGCGGCAACGGCCTTGACGGCGACCTCGAGGTCGGCGAGGAAGCGGTCCACCACGCCGGGCTGGGTGTGGCGCAGCGTGACGGCGAGGTGGAAAGCCGGCGGCCGGTGCAGGCCGTTCAGGACCCAGCCCCGCTCGGCCATCTCCTGCATTACCTGGTAGATGTTGAGGCGGTCCGAAGCCACGGCGATCACCCAGAGCGGGTCACCCAGGACCTGCAGGTCGGGGATCTGCCGGATGCCCTTCTTCAGTCGGTCGGCCGCCGCCAGGATGCGCCGGGTGGCCTCCAGGTAGCCCTCCTCGCCCATGGCCAGCATCGCGGCCCAGGCGGTGGCCACCAGCGCCCCGGGCCGGCTGCCGGCGAGGGTGGGGGAGAAGTAGAGGCCGCCGGGCCAGTCGGCGACGGTGAAGTACTGGTGGTGCAGCAGTTCGGGGGTGCGATAGAGGAGGACGGAGGTCCCCTTGGCGCCGTAGCCGTACTTGTGGGTGTCCGCGGAGATGGAGGTGACGCCTTCCATTCGGAAGTCAAAGGGGGGCACCGGGTAGCCCAGCCGCTCCGCCCAGGGGAGGACGAAGCCGCCGAGGCAGGCGTCCACGTGGCAGCCGATGCCGTGCTCCTTGGCCAGGGCGGCGATTTCGGGGATGGGGTCGACGACGCCGTGGGGAAAGCCCGGCGCCGACCCCGCGACGACGACGGTATTGGGCGTGATGGCCTCCCGCATGGCCCGCACGTCGGCGCGGCAGTCGGGGCCCATCGGCGTGCGGATGAGTCGGATGCCGAAGTACTGGGCGGCCTTGTCGAACGCGGCGTGGGCGCTTGCAGGCACCACCGCCTCGGGCTCGGTGATGCCCCTGGTCGCCCGGGCCCAGTCCCGGTAGGTCTTCATGGCCAGCAGCAGCGACTCAGTGCCGCCGGAGGTGACGGTGCCGCAGGCGGAGTCGGGGCCGTTCAGCATGCGGGCGGTCATGGCGACCACCTCCGCCTCGAACTTGGCCGCGCTGGGCCAGAGGTCGGGGTGGAGGGGGTTGGACTGGGACTGGAGGGCGTAGACCTGGCTCAGAAAGGCGATGTGCTCCTCGTCGCCGTGGTAGACGGCGCCGGAGGCGTAACCTTCCCGCCACCGCGGCGCCTCGGCCTCCTGCATGGCGGCGACCTCGGCGAGGATCTCCGCGCGGGGCCGGCCCTTCGCGGGCAGGCGGCGGTGGGAGGGGAAGCGGTCCCGGTAGGGCCTGAGCTGGGCCTCGAGGCCGGCGAGCAGATCCATGGGGGTCCCTCCTCGCGGGTTGATGTGACGGAATTCCGCGAAGAGTGGGATATTCCTGCCCAAGAGACCTCGGGTGAGTGGGACCGTCCCGAACACCGCATGTGCACTGTCTGAAGGGTGCGGTTCCGGCAGCGGGTGCTGCAGCCACTGGCGTGATCCTTGCCGCTGTCTCAGGCTACAGTAGACGCCGGTGGGCGTCAGGCGAAGCGTACGAAAAACCGTGGACCGGTACGCACCGGGCCACGGTCGACTCGCGACTCGCACCGTCTCGTGGCGCCCTTCTGCCGATCACAAGCCATTCTCTGCAGCAAGCAGGCCCGGCCTGCCCGGTTCTGCGAGGCAGACGCGGCTCTCCTCACCAGTCTGACTGCCTGATGCGCGGATCCATCAGGATGGCATAGAGATATGCCGGTGCCCGCAGGTGTTGGACGGAGGTGGTGTTTTTCAGGGGTACCAGCTGATAGGCCTGCTCCAGCTGGGAGTACGGGATCATCTGGCTGGTCCGGTCCAGGTGCAGGGTGTGCCCGGTCACCCTGTAGTGGAACTCCCCGCCGCGGATCAGGTAGAACGGCTCACCGGCGTGGGCCACGATCCGCCCCCAGACGACTTCGAAGGGAATCCGCACCCAGGGCGCCGACCGGGGCCTGGCCTCAGGCTCAGCGGGGACACTCGCCCGAGGTCCGGCCGGAGGCTGCATCCGCCGCTCGCCCTGCGTCTTTGCTCGGAGCACCAGGCCCCCGCTGTCGTAGAAACTCATCCGCTCGCCGATGCCCAGCCCTTCGACGGGGCAGGTGCACGTCGCTCCGGCTCTGGTGAGCAGTCCTTCGAGATCGGCACGGTACTCCGTGCCCGTGTGGAACTCGAAGGTGATGTCCTCAAGGGACCCGCCGAAGTGCTCCCGGATCTGCCGGAAGACCCGCTCGGCCCATAATCGCCTTTCCGCGGTTCCCATGACCTTGAGGGTCTGCTCGTACGGTTCCAGCGGCTGGTCTAGCGTGACGAGGCCGTGCTTGGCCGACAGCACCAGCACCTCGTCCACCCGCGGCTCCACGTAGGCCAGGGCCTTGCGGAAGAGCGGCGACGCGCCATACAGCTCCCTTGCCGGAGCCGGATAACTGGTCTTGGTCTTGGTGCAGCTGATCAGGGCGACTCGACGCGGCACAGCGGTCACCCCCGTGTCTTGAGCTTGGATGTGTTCTATACCGAGCGGTTCGGTGCTGAAATTTCCAACTCCTGCTACCGGGGCTGAGGAGAGCTCTGACTGCGGCCCGGGGCCAGGGCCGCACAACGTTATGGCGGGCAGCCGTGCGGTCAAAGCTAGTAGCAGAGTGGAGCCCCCAGAGGATTGTTCTAGTTCTGTGAAGCCCCTCATACGCTCCACCAGACCTTGCCAAGGGAGGACGCCCCATGGGATGGTGGATCGGCATGGCCATCGGCCTGCCCGTCGCCTTCGTCGTACACGAACTGGGCCACTGGTGGCTCATGGAGGAGGCGGGCTTCCCGCCCCGCCGCGCCCGGCTGTTCCTGGGCCCCGCGCTGCTGCGGTTCATCTGGCGGAACGTTCCCTGTGAGGTGGGTCTGCTGCCGGTGGGAGCCCAGGTGGAAGCAGATGAACGCCTGGCGAGCGAGGCGGGGTGGTGGCGGAATCTCCTCGTCTACCTGGCCGGCCCGGCGGCCAACCTGGTCCTGGGCCTCGCGGGGGCGGCCGGTCTCTTTGGGTACCAGGCCTGGCAGGCGGGCCACGGCCCTGGCATGGCGGCGCTCCACGCCGTCGCCGCGGCCGGGCGCCTCCTCGACGGGCTCATCGCGGGGTTCGGCGCGATGGTGGTGAACTTCATCCCGACGCTGGTCATGGGCCTCGGCCCCACCGGCACCGGATCCCTGGCGGCCATGGGCGGGGCCTTGCAGCAGCCGTTCGGATGGGAAGACGTGGCGTTCGGCTTCGTGACGGTTCAGCTCGTGCTGGCCACCTTCAACCTCATGCCGTTCCCCGGTCTGGACGGCTTCGGCGCCCTGGCCTGCCTCTACGAGGGGATTACCGGCCGGCGGGTCAGCCCGGCCGTCTTCGCCTGGGGGCGGGACGTGCTCTTCCTCGGGCTCATCCTCGGCTCCACGATCCTGGCGATGGGTCGCAGCGACGCCATCCACGCCGCGGCGATGCGCATCCCGGAGGGCTATCGGATTCTGACCCTGAACCTCTTGGGCCTCTCGATCCTGCTGCTGCTCACGGCCCTGCGCTCGCACCTGCTCCGGGTGCGGCCCCGCGCCAGATGAGAAGGAGGGCTGCGCCCTTCGCCCCCACCGGTCGGGTTGCACCGGCGGCGGAGTGCGGAACGTGCTCGAGCGTAGAGCACTCCGCCGGATGGGGCGGTCCTGGAAGGGAACCGCGTCTCCGCCACCCAATACTAAAGGAAGCGACTCCGGCAGCGCCGCACGATGCGCACTGTGGTCACAGCACGAGGCGCCGCACATGCCTCGCAGCACTCGGTCGAAGGATGGGACGTACATGCCAACCCACACAGGTCAAGGTTCTGGTGGCACCAGGGAGGGCGCCGGCGGACCTCGGAAGAAGGCGCTCGTCGAAGACTGGCTGCTCGGTCTGGCCCTGATCGCGCTGATGCTCTCGTGGGGCGGATTCGGTGGCTTCTGGTTCTGGGTCGCCCTCGCGCTGGGCGCGGCGGGGGGAGGGCTCAAGGTCTGGCGGCAGCGCCGCCCGGACGGGGGCGCCGCCGGAGAGTAGTCTCCGCACGCAACCGCGGTCCGGGCTGACGGCGAACGGGAAGCCGCGGTCCCGCGTGGTCCGGAAGGAAGCGGATGCACGACGAAACCGAAAAGGGGACGCTTTGGCGCCCCCTTTTCATTTTCCTGTCGCCTCCTCTACTTCACGCCGCAGATGCGGGCGGCTGCCAGGGCGAAGACGGCCAGGCCGCGCTGCAGGTCTGACCCGTCGAGGTCGAAGCGGGGGTGTACTGGCCGGGCTTTGATGCGGGAGAGGCTGTCGCCGTCGGCAGGCGGACTGCCGCCTGTGCTTACTTGATCGCACCCTGCGTGAGCCCGGCGATGAACTGCCGGCTCATGAAGGCAAACATCACGATGACCGGCACGATTGAGATCGTCAGGGCGGCGAAGAGCGTGGGCCAGTCAGTGGCGTACTCGCCGAAGAAGACGCTCAGGCCCACCGGGATGGTCATCAGTTTGTTGTCCCGCAGGAAAATCAGCGGGAAGAAGAAGTCGTTCCACGCGCCCAGCGCCTCGTAGATGGCCACGGTGGCCAGCGCCGGGCGCACCAGGGGCATCATGATCCGCCAGTAGACGGTCCAGAGGCCGGCCCCTTCCACCACCGCTGCTTCCGCCAGCTCGACCGGCACCTGCCGGAAGAACGTGGTGAGCAGGAAGATGTCGAAGGGCATGGAGGTGCCCACGTAGATCAGGATCAGCGCCAGGTGGGTGTTCATCAGCCCCAGGTCCCGCACTAGCAGGAAGAGGGGAATGATCGAGAGCCGGCTGGGCACCACCAGGCCCGCGGTGAAGAGGCCCAGGATGAAGGTATTGAGCCGGAACGGGATGCGGGCGAGCACGAAGCTGGCCATGGAAGCGGCCAGGAGGGTAGCGGCCGTGGAGGCGGCGGTGACGAAGAGGCTGTTCTTGAAGTAGACGGCGAAGTTGGCCTCGCTCCAGGCCCGCAGGTAGTTGGACCACACAAACGTCTCGGGCCAGCCGAAGGGGTTCACGATCAGATCGCGGGTGCTCTTCACCGACCCCAGCAGCATGGTGATGATCGGAAACAGGACGACGAGGGTGTACGCCCCGAGCACCAGGTGAAACCCGATCACGGACCACCGCGGGCGGGGGTTCTGCCAGACCATGGGCTACACCTCCACCTGGAACCGCTGCCGGATGCGGCTCGCAAGCAGCGAGACCGGGATGACGATCAGGAAGATGACCACCGCCAGGGCGGCGCCCAGCCCCATGCCGCTCGCAGTGGACCCCGTCCCGCCGAAGGCGGTGCGGTAGAACAGGGTGCCGAGCAGGTCGGTGCTGTAGAACGGCCCGGCCTCTGCCCCCTGCATGACGAAGACGATCTCGAAGAGGCTGAACGCGCCGGTGAAGTTGAGCGCCATCAGGTTGATCAGGGTGGGCAGGATGATCGGAAAGGTGATCTTCCAGAACTGGGCCACGCGACCCGCACCGTCCACCTCGGCCGCCTCCAGGATGTCCCTGGGCACCGAGAGCATCGCGGACAGGGCGATCAGCACCGGGAAGCCGAGCCCGTGCCACACGTTCACCGCGATGACCGTAGGCAGGGCGAGGCGGCTGTCGCCCAGCCAGGGCATGGCCAGGGCGCCCAGCCCCACCCGGCGCAGCAGCGCGTTGACCGCCCCGAACTGGGGGTTCAGCATCAGGCTCCAGAGGAAGCCTGTGACGGCCAGGGAGACCGTGTTCGGCATGAAGATGATGCTCTTGTAGAAGCCGGCGCCCCGCCGGATCTGCGTGAGCATCCAGGCGAGCAGTGTGCCCAGGCCGGTTGACCACACGAGCAGTAGGCCGAACACGATGAAGTTATGGCGCAGGGCCCGCCAGAACATGGTGGAGAAGGGCGGCTGGTAGAGGAAGCGGGCGTAGTTTTCCAGGCCCACCCAGACCCTGGGTGAGCCGGGGATGCCGTTCCACTCATAGAGGCTGAGCCAGATCGACTGGAAGAACGGATAGACCTTGAACAACAAATAGGGGACCAGGGCCGGAGCCAGCATCAGCCAGTAGCTGTACCGGCCCGGGCCCTTCCGTGCTGTGTACATCTGAAGCGTTCCCTCCGCTACTTCTGGAAAGCGGGGTACCAGGAGGCGAGATCCGCCTGGACGTTCTCTGCCGCCTGCTGCGGCGTGAGCTGACCGGCGAACATGCCCTGGATGTTGGCGCCCAGGCTGGTGGAGATGTCCGGTGTGCCGCTGTCGAACGGTGAACGGATGCGGAAGAGGGTCTTCAGGCCCACCTCGTTCATCTGCTGCACCGCCTTCGCCAGCATGGGCTGATCGGCGGGGAAGGTGACGTTCTTGTTGCCCGGGATCTCGGCGAAGAGGTCGGCGTACATCTGGGCGAACTCGGCGGTGGCGGTGTAGGCGGCCACCCGCAGTGCGGCCTCCTTCACCGCAGACCGGGAGTTGACGGCATAGCCTCCGTCTACATAGGGATAGATCCGCACCGGGTCCCCCTCACGCGCCGGCGGGGCCAGGAAGGAGCCCAGCTGGAGGTCGGGGTCGGTCTGCAGGTAATAGGTGTTCACGGCCCAGATGCCGTCGATGATCATGGCGGTCTGGCCGGTGGCGAAGAGGGTGCGGGCGTCACGCTGGGCCGTGCCGAGGAAGCCATCCTGGGCGTACTGCTTGAGGGAGTCGACCTTGGCCAGCACGTCCACGAACTTGGGGTCCGTGAAGTCGGTCCGGCCGGCGATGACGTCCTGCGCCCACTGGTCGCCGAGCCAGGTGGCGCCGATCACGTCGACCATGAGGCAGACGGCGTAGCCGTCCTTGCCGCCGATGGCAATCGGCGTGATGCCCCTGCTCTTGAGGGTTTCCATAATCTGCATCAGCTCGTCCCACGTCTTGGGTTCGCTGAGGCCGTTCTCCTCAAAGATCGTTTTGTTGTAGAAGAACGTGAGCGTCTGCACAGCGAAGGGTACGGCGTAGACCTGGCCCTCGTAGGAGACCTGCTGCAGGATGCCCTCGTCGAATCCGGAGAGGTCGATGGCATCCAGCGGCTCAATCAGGCCGGCCTCCGCGTACGACCGGGTACCGGCGCCGCCGCGGGAGGTGAAGATGTCCGGTCCATCGCCGCCGGACATGGCGGTCCGCAGGACCGCGTCATACTCGGTCGACTTGATCCCCCGGAACTCGATGGTGATGTTCTCGCCGTTGGCGTTCAGCCGCTCCTGGACCTTCTGCCACAGCTCCTCGTCCTGCACCCGCCAGGACCAGACCGAGACCGTGGCGGGAGGACGGCTGCCGGCACCGGACTCGGCAGGCTCCGTGGCGGGCGGCGGGGAAGTATCGGTCGGAGCGGGACCCGGGGCACTCGGGGAGCCGCTGCAGGCCGAAACGAGGAGGCTCAGAACCAGGCACAACGCTGCCAGTGGGCGGTACCGACTCACGCTGAACATCCCCCTTACGGTTGTATAGACCGGATGAACAGCATATTCGGCATTACAAGCTAATTACCCTCTTAGCGCTAGTCAGAACAATGTGCTGAAAGCACAGCCCGGTGTGGTCGGTCACGCGAACCATCCGTCGATGCGGCGGGTGCCCCTGCAGGAGCGCACCGGCCTGGTTTGCGCGGCCACACGCGGTGTTGAGAGCGTGGTGTAGGCTGTCGAACCGGGCGATACCGGCTGGCGGGGGAGGTCGGGGGAGGCTGAACCCCGGCCCGGCGGGGTGCCCTCACGCCCGGCCGCACTGTCCGGCGGTTCGCACCTCTGTGTGCGAACAATTCGCCTTGCTGAATGTGTCTGCCTTGATGTAACGACAGACAGAACAAAGGAGGGAGCGACCATGGCTTCCCTCCCCTACGAAGTGCGGAACCTGGTGAAGCGCTACGCCCCGGACCAGCCGCCTGCCAACGACGGCACCTCCCTGGAGATCTACCAGGGTGAGGTCTTCGGCCTCCTGGGCCCCAACGTCGCCGGCAAGACGACGCTGATCCAGCAGCTGACGGGCCTCAGCCGACCCACGTCCGGCACGATCCGCCTCTTCGGTTACGACGTGGTCGCAGACCCCTCGGCCCTGCCGGGCATGGTGTGCAGCCTGCTGCTGGGTACCTGGCAGATGGGGATCCCGCTGCAGAACACGCTGGCGGCGGTGCCGCCGGCGCTGCTGGCCGCGGCGAGCCTCACCCTGGTCGGCGCCGGCGTGGGCAGCCTGGCCCGGACGCAGGCCCGGGTGAACCTGTACAGCAACGTGCTCTACCTGGTGGTGATCTTCCTCTCCCCGGTGATGGCACCGGTGGAGAAGATGCCGGCGCTGATGCGGGCCACGTCTTACCTCTTCCCGATCGGCCAGGCGGCGATGGCGATCACGGACGCCCTGCAGGGGAGCTACGGCCCGCACTTCTGGGGCCCGGTCGGACTGCTCTGCGTCTGGCTGCTGGCGGCGGGATTCTCGGTCGCGAAGCGGCTCGACTGGCGGGCGGACTAGAGCGTGGGGGCTGCAGCGGGCCGCGGCGCCGGGCGCAGCCGGCCGGCGGGGAGGGCGGAACCCGGCGGCGGAAGGGGGAGTTTCCGCACGCAGCCGGCACAGAGGGAAGCTAACGCGAAGGGGGAGACCCGGTCCCACGCGATCCGGTAGGACACGGACTCACGCCGAAAACGGAGAAGGGGGCGCACCGGCGCCCCCTTCTCGTCTTCACGATGCTTCTTCTACTTCACGCCGCAGATGCGGGCGGCGGCCAGGGCGAAGACGGCCACGGCGTGCTCCAGGTCCGCCTCGACGATGTCGAAGCGGGGGGTGTGGTGGCCGGCCTTGTGGGTTGTGCCCTGGGCCATGTAGAGCGTCTGGGCCCCGTGCCGGGCGGCCCGGGCGGCGAGGACGGTGAAGTCGTCGCTGCCGCCGGTGATGTGCCCCTGGTTGTGAACGGTAAGGCCGGGGATGTGCGCCGCCTCCTCGGCGATCAGCGCGGCCAGCTCGGCGCTGTTATTGGAACTGAGCCCGCGGCCCTGCACAGAGATGGCGTAGTCGACCTCCTGTGCGATGGCGGCGCCCTCGACCACTTTCCGGGCCCGGTTTTCCATGTACTGCAGGATGTCGTCGGTGGCGCCGCGCACCTCCACCTGCATGTAGGCCTCGGCGGGGATGACGTTGCGGCCGGTGCCGCCCCTGACGACGCCCACGTTGACCCGGGAGGTGCCCTCTCCGTGACGGGAGATGGCGTAGAGTCCCTGAATCGCCTGGGCCATCGCCAGCACGGCGTTACGCCCGTCGTGGGGGGTGGCGCCGGCGTGGGCCGGGACGCCCTTGAAGGTCACGTCGAACTTGGTGGAGGCGAGGAGCCCGTCGATGCGGGTGTAGAGGTGGCCCGAAGGCACGCCGCATCCCAGGTGCGAGGCGAGGAGATAGTCCACGTCGTCGACGACGCCGGCCTCGGCCATCGGGTTGGCGCCGCGGCAGCCCTCCTCAGCCGGCTGGAAGATGAGGCGGATGGTGCCGCAGAGCTGGTCGGCGATCTGCGTGATGATCTCGGCGACGCCCAGGCCGATGGCGGTGTGGCCGTCGTGGCCGCAGGCATGGGTCTCGCCGGGGTGGCGGGAGGCGAAGCCTTCGATGTGCGGGATGTGGTCAGGATCGGTGCTCTCGGCGACGGGGATGCAGTCCATGTCGAACCGCATCGCCATGGTCGGGCCCGGGCGCCCGGTGCGCCACTCGCCGACCACGCCCGTCAGGCCCCCGCGCAGCAGGGGCAGGAACTCGGGGTCGGCCCCCTCGGCCTCGGCCCGCTGGTACGCGGCCTCCAGTTCTTCGGCGCTGGGGAGGCCGAGCAGGGCGTCCGGGTTCATGACCTCCCGGCCGACCTTTACGGCGAAGCCGAGGTCCTTCAGGCGCCGGGCGACCTTGCTGGCGGTGCGGAACTCCATGTGGCCGAGTTCGGGGTGCATGTGGAGGTCCCGGCGGGTGGCGATGACGGTGGGCATCAC
>NZ_JBFNEH010000073.1:0-11298 GCF_040797425.1 Symbiobacterium sp.
ATCTCGAGCGTCGCAGTGTCAGGAAAAAGCCCGGGTGGTGGCGGCAGGTGTGCTGAAAGTTGACACTCCCGACGGCTGTGGCGACTGTGGAGTGCGGTCAGACACGTAGAGAAAGGGGTCCAAGCCGGGCCGACAACCAGATTTTGGGTTCAATTTGGGAGATGAGGGCGATCTCGAGCGTCGCAGTGTCAGGAAAAAGCCCGGGTGGTGGCGGCAGGTGTGCTGGAAGTTGACACTCCCGGCGTCTGTGGCGACTACGGAGTGCGATCGGGTGCCAGCCGATCTGACAGCCAAATTTTGGTTTTGATCTGGGACATGCGGGCGATTCCGAGCGTCGGAGCGTCAAGAAAAAGCCGGGGTCGTGGCGATTGGTATGCTGAAAGCTGGCTTTCAGGCCGAGATCAGCTCTACCTGTGACCGAGATGACCACAACAAAAACCCTGCGGCGCACGCCGCAGGGTTCCTACAACTATTCACGCCACCCGGTTCGTCGCCCGCCCCAGCAGGAACGGCTCGAGCCGGCGGTAGAAGGCCAGGCTCACACTGGCCGAAAGCATTCCCTTGAACAGGTTGAACGGCGTCGAGAGCGTCAGCGCACCCACCCAGGCGGCGGTGCCCCGCATCCCCCAGAGTGGGTAGACGAACAGGGCGTTGGCCGGGATCATGATGGCGGCCATGATCACGGTGCCGATGGCGGCGGAAAGGAACGTCCAGCCCCAGTGCTTGAACCCAAATCGCTCGAAGACCTGCTGCGAGACGCCGGCGCCGATCACCAGCGACGCTCCGGCCAGGAAGTTGGCCAGCGCCCCGACCCAGCCCGTGGAGCCCTTGCCCGACAGGAGGAAGAGCCCGGCCTTGATCCCCTGAATCGCCACACCTGCGGCGGGACCGAGGGTGTAAGTCGCCACCACGGCCGGGATGTCGCCGGGATCGTACTTCAGGAACTCGGCGAACGGTGGGATGTAGACCTCGCCGAAGAACATCAGCAGGAAGGCCATGGCGCCCAGCATGGCGATCATCACAAGCCGGTGGAGACGTTCGTTCCGCAATCCAACCCCACTCCTTCTTGACCTGCGCCTGGAGGGCCGCAACCCGTCCCGACCGGGGAAACGGAAACACCCCGGGCCTTCCGGGGTGTGGGTTGCGGGCACAGCAAGAAAGAGCTCCCTGCGCGTGCAGGGTCGCCTCTCTCGCCTTCTCCCATCCGGACTATACCGTCGGCCCCGGATTCTCACCGGAGTCTGCCCCCGTGCCGCCTGATGGCCACACGTGGCTCGCGGCGCTCGTCTCCCCGACAACCGGGAAGCATCACCGCCGGTCGGGAATTGGCAGCTCTTGCCGCCGCACCCTGCCCTGAAGGCGCTCGTTTTGACTGCATGATACCACGCTCACGAAGCGGATGCAATATGCGCCATGGCCTGAAGCAAGACAGTCAACTGGACTAGTTATTAATGTTGCCCACTATCCTCCGAACGGGCTATACTCTTGCCGCGGAGGTGAGCGGGATTTGCAGCTCCTCAAGCGGCTCTGGCCCCTGTATCGGCCCGGACTGCCCCTGGTGCTGCTCAGCCTGGTTCAGATTGCGCTGGTCTCGCTGCTCAGCACGGCCCAGCCACAGATCATCCGGTTCGTCACCGACCGAGTGTTGCAGGAGGGCCGGTGGCAATACCTGGTGCCCTGCGCCCTGGCCGTCATCGCCGTGGCCCTGGTGCAGGGCGGCCTGCGGTTCGGCCAGCGGTATGCGATGGAGATCGTCTCCACCCGGGTGGTGGCCACGCTCCGGTCGCTGCTCTACAGCCACCTGCAGCGGCTCTCCTTCGCTTTCTTTGACCAGGCGCAGACCGGCGAGCTGATGTCCCGCCTCACCGCAGACGTCGACGCGGTACGCATGGCGGCCGGCATGGCGCTGGTGAACGGGCTCACACACCTGGGCACCATCGTCGCCGTGGTGGTCGCCATGTTTCTCATGGACTGGCGGCTGGCCATCGTCTCGCTCCTTTTCCTGCCCCTTCTGGTCCACGCCATCGCCCGGTTCCAGGTGAGGTCACAGACCGCCTGGAGCGAGGTCCAGGCGGAGACCGCCCGCCTTTCGGTCACGTTGCAGGAGAACATCGCCGGCGTGCGGGTCGTGAAGGCCTTCGCCCGGGAGGAGGAAGAGATCGCTCGGTTCCGGTCGGCCAACGAGGCGTTCCAGGCCGCCAATCTGCAGGCGATCCGGCTGAGCGCGTTCTGGACGAATTATATGAACTTCCTCGCTGCCTTCGGTGCGGTGGCGGTGCTCTGGTACGGTGGTCGGCGGGCGATGGCCGGTGCCATCTCGGTGGGTACGCTGGTTGCCTTCAACGCTTACGTCGCCCAACTGGCTGGACCGGTACGGATGCTGGGGATGGCCCTCTCTCACTTCACCCGGGCGGCGGCCGCCCTGCAGCGGATCTACGCCCTGTTGGACACGCCAGTGGAGGTCGCCGACCGACCGGGTGCACGGGACCTTGAAGATGTGGTAGAGAGCGGATTTTCCGAGACGCCTGAGGGCACGTGCTTGCAAGCGTCCTTGCCCTCAACGGAGACCGGCGGGGCGGGAGGCGCGCCCGTTCAGGCCGTGGCGCATCTATCAGAACCCCCCGCGGTGGGGGGTACCCACGTCCAGACGCCGGTCGCCGGCACCGCGGCGAAGGAGAACGCCCTGGCTCGGGCGCCGGTGCGCCGCGTTCCCGGACGAGTCACCTTCGAGGGCGTCTCCTTCCGCTACCCCGGCGGCGAGACCGTGCTGGAGAACATCCACCTTGACGTCGCCCCCGGCACGCGGGTGGCCGTGCTCGGCCTCACCGGTTCCGGCAAGTCTACCCTGCTCCACCTGATCCCCCGATTCTACGAGCCCACCGAAGGGCGGATTCTCATCGACGGCGTGGACGTACGCAGCGTCAACCTGGCCTCCCTGCGGCGGCAGATCGCCGTCGTGCCGCAGGAGACCTTCCTTTTCTCCACCACCCTCCGGGAGAACATCGCCTACGGCCGGCCCGACGCCACCCTGGAAGAGGTCGTCGCCGCGGCGAAGGCAGCCCAGATTCACGACTTCATCGAGAGCCTGCCGCAGGGTTACGACACCGTGGTGGGCGAGCGGGGCGTGGGCCTCTCCGGCGGGCAGAAGCAGCGCATCGCCATAGCCCGGGCCCTGCTCACTGACGCGCCGATATTGCTGCTCGACGAGTCCACCTCGGCGGTGGACGTGGCCACCGAGCGGCTGATCCAGCAAGCCTGGGACCGCCTGATGGCTGGCCGCACCACCTTCATCATCGCGTCCCGCCTCTCCACCGTGCGGAAGGCGGACCTCGTGCTGGTGCTGGAGGGCGGCCGCATCGCGGCGCAGGGCACCCACGAGGACCTCATCCGCCGGGACGGGCTCTACCGGCGCATCTACGAGCTGCAGCTCAGACCCGCCGAGGAGGTGGTCTAGGTGGTGGTGCACCGCGACGCTGGCGCCTCCCGGCGTGCCCCACTCCGGCCGAGGAGGTGGTCCAGATGGTGATGCGGGGCGGCCCCGGCGCCTTCCGGCTGGACGAGTACGACGTGAAGCTGAGGCAGGTGGACCCCCGGGTCTACCGGCTGCTGGGCTCGCTCATCCGCCCGTACCTGCCCAGGCTGGTCCTGGGCGTCCTGGCCATGGTGGTCACCGCGGTCACCGGACTGGTGGGACCCTACCTTACCCAGGTGGCCATCGACCAGTTCGTGACCGAGGGCGACCCCGCCGGGCTCGACCGGGTGGCCCTCGCCTTCCTGGCCACCGCCCTGTTCAACTGGTGGTCCAGCTACGGGCAGACCTACATCGTCTCCTTCGTGGGCCAGTCCATCATCTACGACTTGCGGGAGCGCATGTTCGGCCACCTGCAGCGGCTCTCCTTCCGCTTCTTCGATGCCATGGCCACCGGCCGCATCATGTCCCGCATCATGTCCGACGTGGACACCATCAACCAGCTGGTCTCCTCGGGCCTGGTGAGCCTGTTCGGCGACTCGCTGGTGCTGGTCACCATCATGGGCACGATGCTCTGGATGAACTGGCGGCTGGCCCTGGTCTCTTTCCTCACCATCCCGACGCTGCTCCTGGTGCTGCGGGTCTTCAAGGGCTGGATGCGCGACGCCTTCATGACCCAGCGCCGCCGGGCGGCCGACCTGAACGCGCACCTGGCAGAGGCCATCGCCGGTATCCGAGTCACCCAGGCGTTCGGCCGGGAGGCCCGCAACCAGGCCGAGTTCGACGGCCTCAACGAGCGGTTCCGGCAGGCCAACCTGGGGGCCGTGCGGGTCTGGGCCACGATGATGCCCGCGATCGAGGTGGTCTCGGCCTTCGGCGTGACCCTCGTGCTCTGGTACGGCGGGGTCCTGCTCCGGGGCGGGACGGCCGACGTGACGGTGGGCCAGGTGGCGGCGTTCATCCTCTACCTGAACCGGTTCTTCATGCCGATCCGCGACCTGTCGCAGGTGTTCAACGTGTTCCAGGCCGCGGTGGTCTCGGCGGAGCGGGTGGCGGAGCTGCTGGACCAGCAGCCCGAAATCGTGGACCGCCCGGGCGCCCGGGACCTCCCCCGCGTGGCCGGTGCCGTCGAGTTCCGGAACGTCACCTTCGGCTACGAGCCCGGCCAGCCGGTGCTCAGGGGGCTGAACCTGCGGGCCGAGCCAGGGGAGACGGTGGCCCTGGTGGGCCCCACCGGCGCCGGGAAGACCTCCATCATCAACCTGCTGGCCCGGTTCTACGAGCCGCAGGAAGGCCTGGTGCTGGCGGACGGCGTGGATCTGCGCACCGTCACGCAGCGCTCCTGGCGGTCGCAGCTCGGCATCGTGCAGCAGGACACCTTCCTCTTCTCCGGCACCATCCGGGAGAACATCCGCTTCGGCCGTCCCGACGCTTCCGACGCGGACGTGGAGGCCGCCGCCCGGGCGGTGGGGCTGCACGAGTTCATCACCCAGCTGGAGCGGGGGTACGACACGGAGGTGCAGGAGCGCGGGGCGAAGCTGTCGGTGGGACAGCGACAGCTCATCGCCTTCGCCCGGGCGCTCTGCGCAAACCCGGCGGTGCTGATCCTGGACGAGGCCACGTCCAACATCGACACGGTGACGGAGGCGCTGATCCAGGACGCCCTGCGCACCCTGCTTCACGGCCGCACCGCCTTCGTGATCGCCCACCGGCTCTCCACGATTCGGCAGGCGGACCGGATTTACTTCATCGAGAATGGCCAGGTGGTGGAGGAGGGGCGGCACGAGGAGTTGCTGGCCCTGGGCGGGCGGTATGCCCGGCTCTACCGCGGCCAGTGGGAGGGGGCGTGAAGGAGAAGGCACGAGGCGGAAGGTCCCGCCGGACAGCATGAGGGGCCCCCCGAGAGGCGCCAGACCCCGGACCGACCGGCGGGGACGCGCACCTGGCCGTCCGGGGATGCCCCCCGGCATGACCGGCGGCCCTGCTGACGCCCTGATGGAACGGCCCGCCCCGGGCACGGGGCGGGTCTTGTCGCGTGGTTAGGGCACTTCCCAATCATTCATGGTATGAAGGATTTAGTATGTATACCAGAATACTATATCTTTTACGGGGCAGATTTCCCAACATACATCACTGCTCAATTCCCTGTGTCGCCGCACTGCGCTGGAAGGAGGTTGGAACCCGAGTGTTCCGCCGAACGCGAACTCCGCTGGTTCTCATGGCGATACTGGCCCTGATCGTCCCGCTGTTGCTGCCTGCCAGGGCGCTGGCGGGTGGCGTGTCGATGACCGTGCTCGACGACTGGCTCTTGCCCGAATCGCCGCCGTACACCATCCGCATTCAAAGCGAGGCGATTCGGGCGGACTCCAACGTCACCGCCAGGCTGGAAGGCAGCCAGGTCGGGGAGACCGTGCCACTGGCCGTATGGAATCAACGGGAGGGCTACGTGGCGTTTTACACGGCCATGCCGCTTCCCCGCGGCGAGTATACGCTCGTGGCCAGCATCGACGGCCAGACCGTCACAGCCCCTGTCTACGTCATGATGGTGCCGCAGTTCCAGGGGTTGGACAGCAACCTGCCGGCGTCCTACGCGGCCCGGACGGTGTCTCTCCACGGGGGCGACATTGCGACGTTCGCCCCGGACAGCCTCCCGCAGGTCCAGATCCTCGACGACAACGGGGCGGTGCTGTGCACGCTGGAGGTGCAGTTCGTCTCGGAGAAGGAGGTTCAGTTCACCATCCCCGCCGGCCTGCCCAGCGGCCGTTATTGGCTGAAGGCCGAGGGGGCGGAGTGGGGGACGACGACCTCCACGTTCTTCGTGGGGACGCGTGAGGAGACGGGCCAGCCCGGGCAGAGCGGAACGGGCGGTGAGGGCGCCTCCGGTTCCGCCGCCGGGAACATCCGGCCCGCGGTGATCTAGGACTGGAACGGCAACCCGCTGGCGAACGTGGGGGTGCACTTCGCCCACGTGGATGAGTTCCCCGTCTACTCCCGGTATTCTGGACCGATGACCAGGGCCGGTTCGATCTGGACCTGGGCAGCCTGAGGCGGGGCGAGGGGCAGTACATCGTGCCATGATCCAGCGGGCCGACGGCAGCCGGATCCTCACGTATCTACCGGTGCAGGCCACCGCCCAGCAGGCCGAGTACATCCTGCAACTGCCCCGGCCGAACGTGGAACTGCGCATCCAGGATGAACGAGGGATGCCCCTTCCGAACGCGGACTACGGGATTTTCGATCTGAATCCAAACAGCCCGCTGCACAACAGCGGCGTCAGTGCCCGGACTGACGCCAAGGGGTGGGCACAGCTCTACCTCCCGCCGGCCGAGTACTACGTGCAGGTGGACACGAAAGAGTACGTGCAGCCCGAACCGCCCCGGTTCGTCGCACGGGAGAACGGGATGCAGGAGGTGACCGTGACCCTGCTGTTTCTTAACGTGCAGGGTGCCGTCACCGTCGGCGGGCAGCCCACCCGGTGGCCGCTGCTGAAACTCATCGGCCCGGACGGGCAGGTGCACCAGATCCAGGCCTCTTACGACGGCAGGTTCATCAGCCGCCTGGCGCCCGGCCGGTACTCTCTGGTCGAAGTGGACACCTTCTTCCGGGAGTACGGGATCCCGCACTACTTCGGTGAGGGCTACCCGGTGACCGTAGCCGGGGTGGATGCGCCCGTGGTGATCAACGTCGCCCTGCCCGAGGTGAACGTCCAGGGCGACGCCGTGATTGACGGCCAGCCGGTGGCGGAGGGGTTGCTGCTGGCGGAGCCGGTTGGGGCGGACTGGACCCTGCGCTCCCCCATCGAGAACGGCCGCTGGCAGATGTACCTTTCCGCGGGCCAGTACCGGGTCACCGGCATCCAGGTTGGGAACCGCACCTACGACCGCAGCGAACTGCTGACCGTCTCTGCGGAAAAGGCCCCTGCGCCGGTCGTCACGACCTCCACGCTGCTGTTCCCCGACGTTCCGCTCGACCACTGGGCCCGCGCCGACCTGGAAGCGCTGGCCGCACAGAACGTGGTTCGCGGCGACCAGTGGGGCCGGTTCAACCCCGAGCGGGCCGTGACCCGGGCCGAGTTCGCCACCCTGCTGGTCCGGACGCTGGGTCTCGAGCGGGCGACCCCGGCCCAGCCGACTTTCCCCGACGTGGCCCCCACCGACTGGTTCTACGCCGACGTCGAGGCGGTGGCCAGGGCCGGACTGATCCAGGGGGCGGCCGGGCAGTTCCGGCCGCTGGATACCATCGCCCGGCAGGAGATGGCCGCCATCCTTGCCCGGACGCTGCGCCAGCGTGGCGAGAGCGCCGGCCTGCCTGCCGCGACGGCCGAGGCCCTGCGCTCTGCCGCGTCTCCCGAGGCGGTTGAGGCGATCCTCTCCGGCGTGGCCGACGGGGCGGAGGTCGCCCCCTGGGCGAAAGCCGACGTGGCCCTGACCCACCAGCTGGGACTGCTGAAGGGCCGCAGCGGGAGCCGCTACGAGCCGCAGGCCTCGGCCACCCGCCTGGAGGCGGTGGTGGCCTTGAAGCGGCTGCTGGACGCGCTGGGCGAGCCGTAGTCGTCTGTCATGCGGGAGCCCCGCCGGGCTGGCGGGGCTCCTGGTGATTTGCGGCGGAGGCGGCTCAGTGGCGTCCGCACCACGTCAGGAATCGTTGCGACCGCGGGTGTGCCGCTTCACGGAGTCGCCGGGAGAGGCCCTTCGGCCCGTGCGGGGGCGGCGCAGGCGAAGTGGGCATCGGCTTGCAGGCGCCGGCGAAGCGCCAGGTGCATGACCCTGCACGCAGGGGGCCGCACGGCGAGTTTCAGGGCCCCAGGTGGAGGCGCGGCCCGGGTGCAGGAACGGGCCCACAGAAGGGGAATACAAGATCGAGACGATGTGTGGTGTTGCCAGGCCCTGCCCGTCGCACGGCGGGAACGCCTTCGCACCTCATGAAACACATCATGGCGTCTCACGGACCGCAGATTGCCGCAGCAAGCCACTCAGGAGGGAGGACGCCCATGAAACCCTTCCGCATCGGCATCATCGGCTACAGTTTCGGTCGCATCCACGCCGAGGCCTACCGCCTGATCCCGTTCTACAAAGACGTGGGGGCCCCCATCGAGCTGGTGGCGGTGGCCACCAGCCGCCCGGAGACTGCGGCGAAAGCGAAGGCCGAGGGCGGCTTCGCCTTCGCCACCGCCGACTGGCGGGAGCTGGTGGCCTCGCCCGAGGTGGACATCGTTCACGTCTGCGCGCCGGACGACCTGCACCACCCGATCGCCAGCGCCGCCCTGGAGGCCGGGAAGCACGTCTACTGTGAGAAGCCGCTGGCCCGCACGGTGGCCGAAGCGGAGGACCTGTGCGCCCGGGCCCGGGCCTCCGGCCGGGTGGCGCAGGTCGCATTCCAGTGCCGCTTCGGCTCCGCCGCCCAGGCGGCCCGCCGGCTGATCCAGGACGGCACCCTGGGCGAGATCACCAGCTTCCGGGTGACCTTCCTGCACTCCGGCTATGAGGATCCTGACCGGCCCCTCACCTGGCGGCTGGACCAAACCCGGGCCGGCGGCGGTGTGCTCTACGATCTGGGCTCCCACGCCATCGACCTGATCACCTTCCTTCTCGGCCGGCCGCGGCGGGTGATGGGCCTTACCCGCACCTTCATCAAGGACCGCCCGGCGGCCCAGGGGAGCACCCGGCGGGTTCCCGTGGGCGTCGACGACGTGGCCCTGGCCCTGCTGGAGACCGAGGCCGGCGCGGTCGGGCTGCTGGAGGCCACCCGCCTGGCCACCGGCGTGCGCCGGGGGCCAGACGTCACCATTTACGGAACCCGGGGCTCGGTGGCGTTCAACGGGGCGACAAACCCGGACGAGCTGAACCTGTATCTGAAGGGGGAGAAAGTCCCCGGCCTTAGCGGGTGGGAACGCATCAACACGGGTGGACGCCGGCCAGTGCCGCTGAATGTGGCCGCCCAGGCGCACTTCCTGGAGGCGATCCGGGACGGGCGGACGGACGCGGAACCGGGCTTCGAGGCGGGGCTGCTGGTGCAGCGGGTCCTGGCGGCGGTGCAGGAGTCGGACCGGGCGGGCGAATGGGTGACGGTGGAGGGGTAGGAGCAATCGGGGACCCGGCGAGGAGCCGGGTCCCGTTTGCTGTTGTGGCGCATTAGGTTGCGTCGAGACTTTCGGCAACAGCAGCATGTGCTGCCCGGGGGGCCTTTCTTAGTACTCTTTGCAGTTTCGTCAATTGGGACGTTATGCTTGTCGCAAGGTGTTTCCGATCTAACTCCACACCGGCGATTCTGGAAAGCTTCGCAGTGCAGTGAACACGCCTGGCAAATTCCCCCGAAAGGGTGGCGGTGGTGACAAGGTAAGCACAAGGGTGAAACAGAGGTTTTCGTCGACCGTACGGGAGTCTAGAGCGACAGCAATCGGCGACGGAACACAGCATCCGGAAGGGTCGAACTTCACCAGGTCAACAACTGGCCGTCCGCACTTGGTTTAGATTGTCCTGGTCAGTGCCCGGATGAAGTCTGTGTCAACGATTCCCCCTGGATATTCCGTAACAGGTCTTCGCGCAGTACCGTTTGGAGGTACACGTTTTGTCTGAGACTGGAGGACGGCCCTAATGAGTCGTCCTTTCGCCTTCTACTATCTTATAGGTTTCAACTAGCGACTGAACCATTCGCTGAGGAGATAGTTCCCTTTCAAAGAACTCCCTGGCACTGTTCCCCATTTTCTGCGCTAGTTCGGGGTGTTCCAGCAACAGCCGCATCTTGCTGGCCAAGGCCTCCGGTTCATCGGGCGGAACCAAGAAGCCAGTCTGGCCGTCGACCACCGCCTCTGGTAAGGCGCCAACCGTAGTGGCCAAGACCGGTCTCCCGTGGGCGTAAGCATCAGGAATCACTCCGCTCTGAGTTGCCTGGCGATAAGGGAGTACTACAAACCGCGTGACTCGGAATAACTGGTCTTTCTCGTCTTCACTGATCCGTCGATTGAGAACCGTAACTCTGGGCGCCAGGTGTGCCAGCTTGCTTGCAACCTTCTCGGGAATCCGGCCTTCACCAGCGATCACAGCATGGACGGTTGGTTCCTCCCTCATGACGATTTCAAGGCTATCCACGAATATGTCCAGTCCCTTATACGGCATGATCCGTCCGAAGAACAGAATCGGTCCGTCAATCGGGTATGGGCTTGGCGATTGCACTTGTGTGGACGCTAGCGGTGCGTAGGAAACATGATGAAGGCCCCTGCTTTCTAGTAGCTGTTTCCATACCTTTCCGTGGACCACCAATCTGCCCACTCGGCGAACGATCAGTGCGTTGTAAACAGCCACGATGCGGGAGGTTATTCCTTCGCCTGGATGGGGTTCAGGATCATGCAGGGTCAGCACAATTCGTTTACGATCCAAGAAGTAGGAGAGGGGGACGTTCCACGGGTGGGCACAGGTGAAGTGGATAATGTCGTAGTTGCCCTTCCGCAGACTACCGCACAGGAGGCAGAAGGTACGGATGTCAGCGACGGCTGCGAGAGATCTTGGCGGCAACGGGTTGAGAATGGGGCGTACGTCCAGTCGTGAGTCAAGAGGGTGCTCTATCTGACCTCTGGGTACATACATGGTTACCCGGACCTCGTTGATCAGACCGTTCGCGATGATTTTGGTGTAAGCCAGGATTCCGGGTGTTGAACTCAAACAGACCAGGGCAACTCGCAATGCCTTCACTTCCTGCCTATCTATGAATCAAACCTTTGCGCACAGCCATCTCCAAGATTGCCGCACTCAGTTTTCCTCGCTGGCTTTGATAGGTGTGGGCGAGGGCCTTGCGGTATCCTTGCGCACTGAATGCCTGACACAGCTCCGGAT
>NZ_JBFNEH010000074.1:0-10779 GCF_040797425.1 Symbiobacterium sp.
TGTGGCACAAGGGCTCCAGGCAGGCGCTGTATCCACGGCTGAAAAGCCGTGGCTCAATTGAAGCACCACCTGTGGCGGCTTCACTCGCTCGGCCGGATTCTGCGGGTATCCACGGCTGAAAAGCCGTGGCTCAATTGAAGCACGGTAATGGTGCACGGCGAGGAGGCTGGCGACTAGTATCCACGGCTGAAAAGCCGTGGCTCAATTGAAGCACGACCCAGACCGGATACTCCTCAGGATGATCCGGGGTGGTATCCACGGCTGAAAAGCCGTGGCTCAATTGAAGCTTACATACTGCGCCACCAGTTGGGCCACCTGATGCCGCGTATCCACGGCTGAAAAGCCGTGGCTCAATTGAAGCTTGATCTCGTGCTTGAACAGGATTCGGTCGTAGAAGGGTATCCACGGCTGAAAAGCCGTGGCTCAATTGAAGCGGCTGCTCAGGTTGCAAATCTGCAGGCGCGCATCAGTATCCACGGCTGAAAAGCCGTGGCTCAATTGAAGCTGGGGCGTGATGGAACCGACTCCGCACGGCCCGGAAGTCGTATCCACGGCTGAAAAGCCGTGGCTCAATTGAAGCTCCATAGCCGATGGTGTAACTTCGGCCCACAGTCCGCGTATCCACGGCTGAAAAGCCGTGGCTCAATTGAAGCTTGATGTAGTTCGCAGCCGCCTCCGCCGTCTTCCCGTATCCACGGCTGAAAAGCCGTGGCTCAATTGAAGCTTGTGGGAACGTCAACCTGCCGCTGTAAGCGGTATACGTGTATCCACGGCTGAAAAGCCGTGGCTCATTTGAAGCCCGTAGGGCACGAAGTAGCACTGCTTCTTGCTGGGCGAGTATCCACGGCTGAAAAGCCGTGGCTCAATTGAAGCCGACCCTGGCGTGGACGCCATTTTGCAAAACGCGACTGTATCCACGGCTGAAAAGCCGTGGCTCAATTGAAGCGCCGAAGCCCGAATAGAGCACGTCGTGGATCTCGCTGGTATCCACGGCTGAAAAGCCGTGGCTCAATTGAAGCAACACCCCGAACCGGGCCGTCAGCCGGATCTGGCCCGTATCCACGGCCGAAAAGCTGTGGCTCTGTTGAACATGCTGCACCGGGTCGCCACCGATGAAGTGCTTGACCAGGATTCATGGCTGAGAAGCCGCGGGCTCACGGGGGGCGAGCAGCCAAGTCCAGGAGAATCACATCCCAGGTCGTATTGCCCGAACGCGTGTCTACGAGTCGGCGGGGGGTAGCCAGCACCAGATACTGGCCACCCCCCGCCGTGTGGTTACTCCGCCTAGCTCCAAGTACAATTGTCTGTCTCTATACCACTGTTTCAGAAGGAAACTGATTCGGACCAGTGAATTCAGTAATGCATAGTAAAGTCGTTCGATTCGTCCCCGTCGGTTTTGGAAAAGGGGTGAGATATCGGTGCAATACCTTCGATGGTCCCCAAACCGCGACGAAGGACCAGAAAACTTCAGTACGCCAAGGCCTGGCGACCTCGTGTGGACTGATACCCTGACTGGTACTTGCTACCACTACGGTCGGGCCGAGGCCCGGTCGGCTGTCGGCGCTGCGCTTGCCCATTTGAGGGAACTACCCGCGCAGGCAATCTTCCAGGAACTGACTACGAACCAGGACCTTCGCAGGAGCGCCTTCGAGCTTCCTGCCGCCCCTGAGATTTACCACGGCCAGGGCGGTCCGCCGGTCGCCAGCCCCTGGCTCGTCGACAGAATCCTTGTCCGCACCGGCATCTTCGCTGCCCTGGTCGCGGGGCCCACCCGGCCCGACTGGCCCGAGCTGCGTAAGACGGCCCTGCTCTGGGGGCTCGACGACTACCCCAGGGAACCCGACCCGGCCGCACTCCCGATGGACCCTCACCTGCGCGCCGCCCTGGTGGCGGCGGACCGGCTGGCGCTGGGGCGGGATGACGTGGCGGTGCCAGCTGGGCCCGGCGTCGACCTGGTTAAGGGCGGCGTCGTGAAAGTCAAGCAGTACCTCCTGGAGACCAGCAAGATCAAGGCCATTCGCGGCGCGAGCACCTTGCTGGACAACATCAACCTCGCTCGCCTGCCCGCGCTGTTCCAGGGTGCGCCGTTCACTCCGGAGATGGTCGTCTACGCCGGCGGCGGCCACGTGTTGGCGATTGTGCCGGCCGGCGAGGGGCCCGCGTTGGCCCGGGAGATCGAACGGCTCTACGAGCGGGTCACCGCTTCCGCCCAGTGTGCTGCCGCTTCCCTGCACGCGCCGGTGGAGCGGCTGCACCATATGCGGACCTGCCTCGACGACCTGGAGATGGCCGTGAGAGAGCGGCAGATGGCCCGGCTTCCCGTGCCGGTCACAGGGTATCCGGACCCCGACATCAACTACATGGCCCAGAGCGGGGATCAGTATCGGCCATATGGTGAGCCCGCCAGCGGGGAGCGCTGTTCCTACTGCGGCATCCGGCCGGTCTCTTGGTCGACGGGCGACGAGCGGCTCTGCACCCCGTGCTGGCACAAGTTCATCGCCGGCACGGCCGAGCGCAGTCGGCTCTTTGCGGAGTACGCCGAGTATGCCGGGCTTGGGAAAGATACCGGTTTCAGACAGACCCTCGAGGATCTGGCGGGTGAGGGCCGCGATCTGGCTGTCTTCTACGGCGATGGCAACAACATGGGGCAGATCGTGCTGAACCTCGGTTCCCTCGCCGAGTACCGGCACTTCAGTTGCCGGAATGAAGACGCGGTCGTGAAGGCTACGTTCCAGGCTTTGAAGCAGAACGGCGTGAAGGCCGTCGAGTTCGTCGCCCTCGGCGGCGACGACCTGTTCTTCATCACCCCGGCCCAGAATGCCCTGGCGATTGCACACGACCTGGGCAGCCTCTTCGACCAAACCTTCTCCAACCGAACCCCGCAGGCGGGTGCTCGGGTCACCCCCATTACCATGTCGGTTGGCGTGGTCATCGCCCACAGCCACACCCCGATTCGCAACCTCTTCGAATTGCTGAGCGGGAGCCTGCTGCCCTCGGCCAAGCGGGCCGCCCGCACCGCTACGGTCCCTTCTGGCACTGTGGACATCCTGGCCCTCACCGGGGGACAGCTGCCGGAGGACGTGGAAGGCCGGCGCGGCCCTGGCAGGGACATCCGGGTCCGTTACACCCTGCGCCCATTCACCTGGAAACAGGCCGAAGCCTTCATGGAATTGGCCGCCGCCGTGGTCCAGAGTCAGACCTGGTCCACCGCCGGCCTTCACGCGCTGCGGGACGCGCTGATCCGCATGGGGCGGGCGGAAGCCGATTTGTACTATCGCTATCAGGTGGCCCGCCTGTTCCTTCAAACCAAGAAGAACAAGCAGTGGAACGCCGTGGAACGGGCGCTCGCACAACTGGCCGCCACGTATGGCGCCGAGGTGGACGGGCCCTTCTTCCGCCGGGGCGACGAGTACCTGACCCCCTGGATCGATCTCGTTGAGCTCATGCCGTACCTGGAAGGGGTGGAGTCCGATGCGGCGCAAGCAGAGCGTTGAGATCACCCTGCGGTGGCTACCCGACAGTCCGCTGCACGTCGGCTCGGGACGCAAGGGCGGGGGCTTTCTCGACCATTACCTGGTGCGCGACTCGAGCGGCCGGCCCATGATCCCGGGCTCCACCGTGAAAGGGCGCGTGCGGGCGTACACGCTGATGGCCTACCGCACGCTGGGCGGCACGGGACACCGGGAAGGGGAGCCCTGCGGCTGCCCTGTCTGCCGCCTCTTCGGCAGCCCCGGCGCCTCGCCCGGCAGCCTCGTGTTCGGCGACCTGCGCCTGGAGGCCGGGGAGGGCGAGGGCGTGCTGCTCAAAGCCGCCGTGGCGATCGATCGGTACACCCGTCGGCCCCGGGAAAACCATCTGCTGTTCGCCGAACAGGCCTGGGCGCCGGTAGACGCCGGTGCCGCCGCCTTCGCGGGACTTGTGGAAGGGTTCGTGGCGGGCAACTCGGATGGGGTCGGGCCGGAGGAACTCCTGGGCCTCCTGGGCACGGGCATCCGGCTGGTGCGCGCGCTGGGCTGGTCCAAGTCCCGCGGGCTCGGGCACGGCCGCTTTGCGTTTACCCTGCGGGTGGACGGCCAGCCCGTCAGCGATGAGGAATGGCGGAGGTGGGCAGAGGCATGGGAGAGCTGAAGCGGTTCGTCCTGCGCCTCACGGCGCGCTCCCCGCTGCTCATCGGTGACCGCCGGGCGGACACTCAGTACACCGAGTCCCTCGATCACATTCCCGGCAGCCGGCTGCGGGCGGCCTTCGCCCGGGCGATTCTCTCCGACTGTCCGCTGTTCGATCCTGCTGAGGCTCGCGACGGTCGCAGGTGGTGGGTGGTGTACCAGGGGCGCCCCGAGTGCGAGGGTTGTCCGTGGGCGACGTGGTGCCGCCAGTTCGAAGAGATCCGGTTCACCCAGGCCACCCCGGGCGGGGCGAGGATTCTCCCCCTTACCGCCATGGGCTGCAAGGTCGACTGTGGCCGCAGCGGCGTGATGGACACCCTGCTTCGCCGCCTTGCCTGGCAGCAGCGGCTCAGGGAGCGACCCGACGAGGACTGGCAGCCGCCCCGGTTCAACTGCGTCTGCGGCGGCCGCCTGGAGAATCGCGGCGGCTGGTACGATCCCCGGGCTGCCCGGCCGGTGTCCGGTCCCCGCCGCCAGGCCTTCACCCGCTTGATGATCGATCCCATCCGCGGCGCTGCGGCGCAGGGCCAGCTCTACACGCTTCTGCCGATTGCCCCCGGCGCTGAGTTCACGGCACAGGTCGAGGCGCCTGCACCACCGCCCTGCGCGGAACTCCGGGTGGGTGCGCGTACCACCACGGGATGGGGCCGGTGCGCGGTGGTGGTGACGGAGGCGGACGAATCTGAAGACGTTGGCGAACGCATCGGCCGGTTCCAGGCTGCGCTGGAGGCCGCCAGGCAGGCGGCGGGGCTCGGGCCGGCCCGCGACGTCTACCTGGCGCTCACGCTCCTCTCCCCCGCCCTGGTGGGGCCCCTGCCCGACGGTTCGCCGGCCCAACTGGGCGCCGCGGAAAGCAGGGCCATCCTGGCCGCTGCGCTGGGGTTGGACCGTCTTTTCCCGGGTGCGGAGCTGGCCCATGCCTTCACCGGCTATGAGATGAAGGGCGGCTGGCGGCTCTCGGATGGCGGCTGGGCGGAGTCCCGGCACTATCTGGTGGCGGGCTCGGTCCTGGTGTTGCGGCTGCGGCCGGGAGATGCCGGGGAACTGGCGGAGCGCTGCGCCCGCGCAGAGCGGTTAGGGATCGGGGAGCGGACCGAGGACGGTTTCGGTCAGGTTGAGGTGTGTGCGTCTTACCACGTGAGCGAGGCGGTGAGATAGGTGTTGGTGGCGACAGATCCCAGGCAGCGGGAGAAGCTGGTGCGCCTGGCCAACCAGACGGCGGAGCGCCTGAGCCCGGCGCTCACCGACAGGTCGGCGGGTGACAAGAAGATCGGTCTCACGCAGCTTCGGGCCCTGGCAGACGCCTGTCACCGAGCTGTGGTGGAGGCTGAAATCGAAGCCTTCCTGGCTTACCAGGAAGGGCGGGGAATCAAGGAGACGAAACGGGGCAAGAAAGACCGGGGGCCCCGGGATTTGCGGGGCGAGAGGCCGGATCAGCACGGCGAGATCGAGCGGGAAGGTTGGGCCGCACTGGTGGCTGTACGGTCGCCCGACGGCAGGGGCGTCCAGGAGCGATCCGCGGCCGACGTGGTGCTGGAGGCCATGCGGCGCGCGGTGGATCACCTGCCGGCTGACGCTCACCGGGAGCGGCTGGACACGCTGGCCCTCTTCTTCGGCTATCTCTACCGGGCGGCGGTGGCGGTGACCGCCGGGCAGAAGGAGGGAGCAAGGTGAGCGGCCTCTACGATGCCTTCCAGCGCCGCCTGCACGTGACGGGCACGCTGGTGACCGAGACCGGCCTGCACATCGGCGCGGCGACGGACGGTCTCGATCCCACCGCCGTAGACAACGCGGTGGTGCGCCTGCCCGACGGGCGTCCGTACATCCCCGGCTCCTCCCTGAAAGGTGTGCTGCGGAGCTTCATGGAGCGGCTGCAGAACAGCCCGGGCCACTGGCTGGTCAGCCCGGGCGCGCCTCCGTCCGAATGCCTCCACAACGAGAGTAGGAAGGACCTGGTGAAGCAGTTCAAACGGCACCGCAGGAGCGAGCGCGAACTGGCAGAATTCGTCTGGGACCACCTCTGCCCCGTCTGCCGGTTGTTTGGCAGCCAGGAGTTCGCCGGGCGCGTCCTGGTGGCCGATCTGATGCCGCTGGAGGACCGGGTGCTCCTGGAGCGCCGCCACGGCGTGGCCATCGACCGCGACACCCGCACGGCGGCCGGCGGTGCGCTGTTCGACCTGGAGGTGGTGGCCCCGGGGACCCGGTTCGCCCTCTCGATCCTGGTGGAGAACCCCAGCGACGCCCAGGTCCGAGACCTGATGGTTGTCCTTCTGGCCCTCTCCAACGGCGAGATTGCCCTCGGTGCCAAGACTGCCAGCGGCCTCGGGCGGGTGCGGCTGGTGGACGCCCGGATAGCGGACTACGGCGCCCGGGACGTGCTGGCTGCCGCCTGGGGCGGAGCGCGGCCCTCCTATTCGCTCGCCGAGTACGTTCGTCTGCTGGGGCTGGAAGCGGAGGAGCCGCGAGTGAGCCGGGAGGCGCTGCAGGCCGCCCTGGCGGCGCTCGGCCCCGAGGTGACTTGGCAGCAGGCGCAGGCGGTGCTCCGGGAAGTGTTCGGAGGTGAGCGCGGTGCATAGCAGGGCGGTCAACGAGGCGCGCTTCCGGTTTGCGGTTCTCCCCGCCGGCCCGTTGCTGATCCGTAGCGGCAGCGAGGACCCCCTGGATCCCACCCGGCCCGATATGGAGTGCGTCCGCTCCATCCACCCGGCCACCGGGAAGGAAAGCGTGGTGATCCCCGGCAGTTCGCTCAAGGGGGTCTTCCGCTCCCGGGCGGAGCAACTGCTGCGCGGGTTCCTCTACGGCTCCTCGATTTCCGTATGCAACCCGTTGGACCGCAAGGCGGCCTGCGGCAGACAGAAAGCCGTGCAAGAGGCCTCAGGGCCGCAGCGTTACCTGCGCCACTGCCCCGCCTGCCAGCTCTTCGGGAGCCTGGCCCTGGGCAGTCGGGTGTACTTCCGCGACGCCTTCCCGGCCCCCGCGCACCCGGTGGTGCTGGGCGAGCGCAAGAACGTGGCCATCGACCGGGTCACGGGCGGTGCCAGGGGAGGCGCCCTGTTCGGCCTGGAAGTGGTGGAGTCCGCCCGGTTCGAGGCCGAAATGGTGCTCTCCAACTACGACACGTGGCAGCTCTGCCTCCTGGCGGTCGTCCTGGACGACCTGAACCAGGGTTTCATCGGCCTGGGGTCAGGGACCAGCCGGGGGTACGGGCGCGTCACCATCCGCGACGTGGTGATTGCCCTGCGTGACTACCGCGCCGAGCCGCCCGGCCAGGTGACCGGGTACGAGCCGGACGACCGGCTACCCGTCCCCGTGGCGTGGACCCGTCGGGCGGCCGGATTCGAAGGGGAGATCTCCTTTGAGGCGCTCCTGGCCGCAGCCCGGGAAGTAGACTACGCCTCCGCCATCCGGCGCGAGGGGGGCGGCGGCCGATGAGGCAGAAGCCTTATGACTTCGTCCCGCTGGTGCCCCGGGTGGACCGCGCACCGGTTCCAGGGCACGACGTGCTGCTGCCCGACCGGTACAGCGGCGTAATCACGCTCTCCCTCGAGGTGCTGACGCCGCTTCACATCGGCACGGGGTTGGTCCGCGTGGGGGAGGGCGGCACGCTGGTCGGTGCGTTTCAGCGGGCCGGGGATCGCCTGGTCATCCCCGGGTCTGCCGTAAAGGGCATGGCGCGCTCCATTGTTGAGGCCGTCAGCTACAGTTGCGCCCCGCCGGCGCCGAAAGGCCGCAGCGTGCGAGAGATGCCCCGCGACAACGCCAGGCCGTGCAACGGAGAAGGTGATCCACCCCGCCTCTGCCCGGCCTGCGGGCTCTTCGGCTTCCTGAGCGGCGGCGCCCGGTACCGGGGGCGGGTGGGGTTTGGCCAGTTCGTGGCGGCCGACGGAACTCGTGTAGACCCGCAGCGACTTCGTCAACTGCACGAGCCACAGGCTTGTCGGGAGCACATCTATCTTAGAGGTCACGAGATTCGCGGTCGCAAGTTCTACTATCACGGGAAGCGGGTCGACCCGGTGGCCGCCGGAGGTAAGCTGGTTTACGAGGTGGCACCACCGGGAAGCCGGTTCACCGGCGAACTGCGGGTCACCAACGTAACGGAGGCGGAGCTCTCGCTGCTGTTCTTCGCCCTGGGGCTCGACGGCTCGTTCGCCCCCAAGCTGGGCTACGGGAAGCCGGCCTATCTGGGCAGCGTGCGGTTCCGGATCGAGTCTGCGAACCTGCGGCGGGGCGTGCGGATCGTGCCCGAGGCCGTGGGACTCCTCTTGGAACTGGCCCGGGCGTATTGCCCCCAGGATGAGGAAGAGAAGCGGCGGGTTCGGCAGAAGGCCCGCGGATACGGCCCTGTGGACCAGGTGCTGGAGGAGCGGGTGCGAAAGCTGCGCCAGATTCTCCACGTGGACCGTCCCCAGGGTCCGCCCTGGGATCCGGCGACCGGGGGGTACTGAGCATGGAACGGCACGAGGCGCTGGCGATTGCCATGCAGCTCCTGGACGACCCGACCTTGGGCCAGTACGAGAGCAACCGCGGTGAGGTCGGGGTCTGGACTGACTCAGCTTTGGGCAAGGTTACGGACCTTCTGCGCAGCGCTCTGGCGCCCGATGGCAGCGAGCTGCCGGACTCGCTGGCGAAGGGGCTGGCGGCGGCACAGAAGCTGGGGGACTGGGGTTTCGACCGGAATGTGGCCCGCCAGATCCATTCCATCGTGGACACCCTGCTCGCGTACCAGGAAAAGCCCCTGCGGCTTGAGCGGCCGGAACTGAGCGGCATCACCAGCATGGCGGACCTCTACATGGTCTTCTGCTACCTGCGCCGGCTCTGGAAGGTGAGGCGGGAAGTGGCGGAACCCGTCGCCCGGGCGCGAGGGGCAGCGCAGCCCGCGATGCGGCCGGGGCGCCCGGTACAGCAATCCGGGCGGACGCAGCGGCAGGAGGCGGAGTCGGCACCGGTCGACCCCCGGTGGCAGAAGCTGTGGGAGCTGCACCAGAGCATGCAGGCAAGAAAGCAATAGGGTTTCGTCCACCCGGTCGGTGCCGCCGAGGGCGGCCTCTGGCCGGGACGGTGAGTCGACGAGGAGGAAACGCACATGGACAGCGTGCTGGTCGTCACCGTGGGGGGATCGTTCCGGCCGGTCCTGGTGGCGGTGCAGGAGTATGAGCCTGACTTTGTATGCTTCATCTGTTCGACTGATTCTGCGCGCGAGGTCGACGGCCCCGGGACCCCCTGCGCACTCCGCCGCGGCAGCGAGGTCATCGGGCGTTACCCGTCCATCGTAGTGCAGGCAGGGCTGGCGCCGGATCAGTACCAGATCGAGATCGTGCATGACCCCGATGATCCGCAGGAGGCCTACGAGACAGCCCGCCGGGTGATCCGCGACTGCCACGCCCGGTTCCCGGGCCGTACACTCTACGTGGCCTACACGGGCGGAACCAAGTCGATGTCCGCCGGTGCCCTCATGGCGGCTTTCGACGACGGTCACTGCATGGTGGTGAACATTCGCGGGAAACGGGCTGAACTCTCGGTGGTGCAGGAAGGGACGGAGACTCCGGAGGTCACGGACGTGCGCGCACTGTACGCCCGGCGGCGCGTGGAGATCGCACTGGAGGCCTTCACCCGCTACGACTACGTCGCCGCCGAAGCGGTGTTGAGGGAGGCGGTGGCGCGCGACGTCGACCGCGACCTTAAGGCACTGGTGCGTGACCTCCGCCAACTGGCCCGGGGCCTGGCCGCCTGGGATCGGGCCGACTACGATCTGGCCGCGACCCTGTTGAATGGGCTGGAGGGTTTTCTCACGCCCGCTCATCGGCAACTGCTCGGCAAGGTGCGGGACAAGACTCGCATTCTCCGCACCGTGGGCAGCCGGTGGCGGGAGCCCGAGATGATTCGGGTTTCTGATGTGCAGTACCTCACTCCGGAGCCCGTCTATGACCTGATTCTGAACGCCCGGCGGCGCGCCAGCCAGGGCCGCTTTGACGATGCGGTGGGCCGCCTTTACCGGGCGCTGGAGCTCTACGCCCAGATCGAGTTGCTCCGGCGGGATGAGCCTGTGCTCACCGCCAACGTGCTGCCCGAGCGGCTGCCCGAGTCGGTCCGACCCTGGCTGGAGCAGCAGCGGCACAGCGACCGAATCGCACTCGGCCTGGTGGCAGCCTACGACTTGCTCGCGCAGCTGGCACATCCGGCAGGCCTGGTGTGGGCGGAGCGGCGCGGGGCGATGCTGGCCGCTCTCGAGGCGCGCAACCATTCGCTCCTGGCACACGGCTTCGTGCCCGTGACCGCGGAAGTGTACGCCAGCGTGCAGGACTCCATCGAGAGCTTCATCGGCGCGGCCGACGCCGCCCTGGGGCGCGCAGAAGGGCTCGCCAGGGCGCCTCAGTTTCCGCAGACCTTGCCTGAGGAGACGCTGGCAGCCCTGCGCTAGACAAATCTGCGCCGGAAGGGAAAAGGAAGCAAATGGTGAACGGCGTCTGGTACCGGCTTCACGGCGCCACCTTGCCCCCCGTTACCGAGGTGTTGATGGTGGGCGAGGTGGCCCGCCGCGCGGCGCTGGCGCAGTTCGGGGCCCTGGGGGGAGACTCCTCGCCGGTGCTGGCCGGCCACCTCGGGGACGGCAAGG